>JAISDE010000191.1 GCA_031265035.1 Peptococcaceae bacterium
TGTCCCTTGCCCAACGGGTCGCCCTTAAACTCTAAAACCGGGCGGGCCACCCGAACCCGCACCCCGCCCGCGCCCCTATTGCGGGCCGCCGCCGCCGCCGCCGGAATCCCGACCGGCAAAGCTACCGCCAAATCCCTGGTCACCTCCGGGTATCTGCTCAGCGGCCGATAAGGCGCCGGCGCCGCGGCGGCCAGCAGCTCGGCCACATCCAGGGAGGCTGCCACCAATCGCTGGCCGGCGTCATAGGCCGCCGCCACCTGGGGATCCACCTCTCCCAGATACCCCAACTCCCGCCCGCCTGCCAGTACCCTGGCCGCCCGGCCGGGGTGCAGGCCTGGTATGTCCGAGGCCGCCTGAAACACCGGCTCCCGGATCCCCACCGCCGCCAGCGCCGCCTCCACCGCCCCTTTCAGGGCGTAAAAGTCCAGGGGCAGCTCCGGCGTCCGCCAGGTCTTCTTTTGTACCCCTGTGCATAGGGCTGCCAGCGTCCAGCGTTCCTCCGGCCGCTGGCCGGGTTCTGGGCCGGCGAGATAAATCTTGCCCAACTCAAACAGCCGCAAATCCCTGACCCGTCGGTTGATATTGAAGACGGCCCGCTGAATCATGCCAGGTAGCTCGGTAGTGCGCAGGATCGCCTGTTCCTCCGACAGAGGGTTTTTCAGGGGCACTGCCCGTCGCCAGACATGATCCGCCGGCGCGCCCAAACGATCCAGATGGGCCGGATTGATAAAGCTATAATTGATTATCTCCTGATAACCCTCGCTGATCATCGCCGCCGCCAGCCGCCGCCTCAGCTGATGGCCGGGCAGGCGATAGCCCTGTGTCCCGGCGCCCCAAGGCAAAGTGGCCGCCAACCGATCATAGCCATAAAAGCGCGCCGCTTCCTCAATATAATCTTCCTCGATCCGCAGATCCTTTCGCCAGGCGGGCGCCTCCAAAAGCCAGCGATCGTCCTCCCGCCATAAAACCGGGATGCGCAAGGCCCGCCAAACGCCGTCCGCCGTCTCCCGCCCCATTTCCGTCCCCAGCACCTCATTGATCCGCGCCAGGCTGACCCAAGTCTCCGTCGGTTTTTGGGGTCGGGGATAAATATCAATATGCCCCCCCGCGCCCTTGCCCGCCTGGCAAGCCTCGATCAGCGCCACCGCCCGATCCAAAACGGCGACGGTATCCTCGGCGTCCACTCCCTTCTCAAAGCGCAGGGACGCTTCCGAGCGCAGGCCCAGGGCTTGGGAGGTCTTGCGGGTACGCGGCCCGTTCCAGCAAGCCGCCTCGATCATGATCCGGGTCGTGCCCGCCGTCACCTCTGTCCGGGCGCCGCCCATCACGCCGGCGATAGCCACCGGCCCATCCTGATCGGTCACCAGGGACATTTCCTCTGTCAGCGCCCGGGTCTGGCCGTCCAGCGTCACTATTGTCTCGCCGGCTTTAGCCCGGCGCACCCACAGCCCCCGCCCCGCCAGCTTATCAAAATCGAAAAAATGCAACGGCCGGTTTCGCTCCAGCATTACTATATTGGAAATATCGACCAGATTATTGATGGGGCGCATGCCCATCGCCCGCAGCCGCTGCCGCATCCACAGGGGTGAGGGGCCTACCTGGATATCCGTCACCAACCGGGCGCCAAAGCGCTCGCACAAGGCGTCTTCTTCCTCTACCGCCACCTGGGCCAGGCGGGCGCAGTCGCCGCCGGGGCTGGAGGCCGGGATCTCGGGCAGTGTCAACTCGCCGCCGGTGAGGGCTGACAGCTCCCGGGCCACATTGATCATCCCCAGGCAATCCGAGCGATTGGGGGTCAGGCCGATGTCCAAGACCGTGTCGTCCAGGCCCAAAAACACCGCTATCGGCTGCCCCGGCGCCGTATCCGCCGGCAAGGGGTACAGCCCCTCTTTTTCCTCCGGCGTCAGCTTGGCCGCCTCCAGACCCAACTCGTCCCCGCCGCACATCATGCCTTCCGACCAAACGCCCCGCAGCTGTGTCCGGCTGATCTCTGGATGCCGGCCGCCGGGCAGCCTGGCGCCCGGCAGGGCCACGGGCACGCATTGCCCCGGCCGGACATTGGGCGCCCCCGTCACGATGGTCAGCGGCTTTGCCCCGCCGGCGTCCACCTCGGCCACCACCAGCTTGTCCGCCTGGGGATGGGGCGTCACCGCCAAAATCCGGCCGGTCACCACCCCGTCCAACCCCTTGTCCAAATCCGCCGCGCTCTCCACTTCCAGCCCGGCCCCGGTCAGCAGCGCCGCCGCCGCCGCCGGCGTTATATCCACGCTCACCAATTCTTTCAGCCATTTCCAGGATACCTTCATCGCGTTTCCTCCTAAAGCCCGGTACTATGTGACACCTCAAACTTTATCAAGTACTCTGTGACACCTCAAACTTTATCAAGCGCCGCCGTCAAAACTGCCGCAAAAAGCGCGCGTCATTCTCAAAAAACAGCCGCAAATCATCTACCCCATATTTCAGCATGGCCAGCCGCTCCACGCCCACGCCAAAGGCGAAGCCGGTAACCAGCGCCGGATCGTAGCCGCCCATGCGCAGCACCTTGGGATGCACCATCCCCGAGCCCAGGATCTCCAGCCAGCCAGTCCCCTTGCAGGTGCGGCAACCCGCGCCGCCGCACATGACACAGCGCATATCCACCTCAGCGCTAGGCTCCGTGAAGGGAAAATAGCTGGGCCGCAGGCGGATCTCCTGCTCCTGGCCATAAAACCGCCGGATAAACGCCAGCAGCGTCCCTTTCAGATCGGAGAACCGGATCCCCCGATCGATCACCAGCCCCTCCACCTGATGAAACATCGGCGAGTGGGTGGCGTCGTCGTCCCGCCGGTACACCTTGCCGGGGATGATCACCTTGACAGGCGTCCGGGGGCACATCTTCTCCATCACCCGGGTCTGGGTCGGGGAGGTATGGGTGCGCAGCAGAATGTCGTCCGTAATATAAAAAGAATCCTGCATGTCCCGGGCGGGATGGTTTTTGGGCAGATTCATGGCCTCAAAATTGTAATAATCCGTCTCTACCTCAAAGCCTTCCTCCACGCCAAACCCCATGCTGATGAAGATATCCTCCACCTCGTCCATGGTCTGGCAAAGGGGATGCCGGCTCCCCCCCTCATCCCGGCGGCCGGGCAAAGTCACGTCCAGCGTCTCCTCGCCGAGCTGCCGCTGATAAGCCGCGTCCCGCAGCCCTTTCGCCGCCGCCGTCAAAGCGTCCTCCAGCTGATCCCGAAGCTCGTTGGCCAGCTGGCCCAGGGCCGGTCGCTCAGCCGCCGTCAGGCCGCCCATGTGCCGCAAAATTTGGGTCAGCTCCCCCTTTTTGCCCATCAGGCTTGAGCGCAAGGCGCTCAAGGCGTCCAGGCTGTCCGCCGCCCGAATTTGCTCCACCGCCTTTTCTCGCAGCGCCGCCAATTTTTCCCGCATGATCCTTCCTCCTGTTCAAGCCCTAAACACTATTAGAAATTTTACCATGAGTTTCCCACCCTGACAAGAAAAAAGGCCCCAACGCCCAGGGCCTGTTCATGAAAAAATGTAACAGGGTTAAGGCGCTGGGGGCTGGGGGCAAGCGTGTGGGCGGCAGGCGCTGATTACGCGAGTTGAGCTATGTAAGGCCCATTTCGTCTCACC
>JAISDE010000210.1 GCA_031265035.1 Peptococcaceae bacterium
TGGTAAAACTTGCGCCCGCGCGCTCGGCGCGGCCGCCGCCGCGTCTGGGCTACCCGTCACAACTAAGTCTCGTCAGGCGGATAGCCTCAGACTTCCGCGTCCAGCTCCCGCGCTACTTCCTCAACGTAGAGCTTGGTTTTAGCGTAGGCGTCCCGATACTCCGCCAAGGCGCTCTCATCCAAGCTTCCCTGCCGCAGGGTATCCATCATCCTGGTGCTGGTCTTAAACAAGGCGGTCAGGGAAAGGTTGCCGGTCATGCCCTTGATCCCGTGAGCCACATCGGCGGCCTTCCCGTAATCAGCCGCCGCCAGCGCCTCATCCATGGCCGCGAACTCGCCGCTGCCCAGAAAAAGCCCCAACATCCGGCGATAAAACTTTTTATTGCCCCGCACCCTGGCCAAAGCCTCATCTATATCAACATATTGCTTACGATTCGCCGTTTCCTGTGTCTCTGTCATAGTCCAGGCCACTCCTTACTATAATTATATAATTTGGTGTTGTCTCTCTATTTGCCTCGTCGGGGGATGACACCGGGCATTATCAAAAGACGGTCTTGAGCTGGATACGAATCGGCTCATTTTCTCCCAAACGGTAAAACCACCCTTGGGGGTTGGCGAGATAAAATACCTCAAACTGATCATCGCCTAATTTATACATGCCATTCAAGGCCGGATTGGCCTCCAGCATCGCCACCCTGGCCTCCATACTGCCGTCCACGACGGCCTTGCCGGAAAGCCTGATCCATTTTCCGTCCGCCGCCACCCCGCTGATCTCCACCTGGGGATTGAGCTTGATCTGCCGAAAAACCTCCTTTTGGTTGCTGGTGGAGAAATAAATGCGATCCTTGTACTCCATGACAGCGCCAAAAGGCCGCAGTTTGGGCTTCTCCCCCTGCACAGTGGCAAGAAAGAAAGCGGGACATTCTCTCAAAAAGCGCACAGCCTCATTCATCGCGTACTCCCCTCTCTAAAGCGTCGCGCCAATCTGATATCGGCGTCAGCCAAATATTTCAGACAGGTTATTCAGCCTGCCCCTGACATCAGAGTAGCGAAGCGTACATACTTTGGTCAGGCACTCACCCTACCTTTATTATCATAGCCCCTCAGCGTCATATTCTCAAGGCTTTTTTTCATTTTCTCGCCATGATTTTTGGACTATTATTTAACTGAATTTTTCGAAATATACCCCTGCTGATTTCTCTTTTATTTCCGCAAACACTTTGTTATAATACACTATATATAGTATTGGGGTGAGTTGTTAGCCTTGGGGTCAGCTGTTATTAAGAAGTTATTCAACTTGATTAATACACGAATGAATCACGGAAGGATAGGTGAGCACGATGCCACGGACAGCGATTAACCGCGGCTCCCCGGACAGATGGAAGCGAGACATAGCCCTTTCTGTCGATTTATATAATTCTTGGTTTATGGAATTCGCGCCACAAACATTTCGAAAAATGCGCTTAGCAACTGCCAAAAACGTGAAGCAGGCTTTGAAAGTGACAAATAATCTTACGGATATTTCTAATAAAACATTAAAGGAACAACCCGAAATATTACCTATTCTACGAATGTCCACTTGTCCGCCGATAACTCGCGATAGACTTGTTGGGTTAGCGGGTGTCTCAAAAACTCTTGTCGAAAGCATGGAAGATTCTCTAAATCCAAGGATTCCGCCTCGAATCGCGTTTGATCGCCTTAACATCGATTTGGATCGTATTCGCGACCTGATAAGGAAAATGGCCGACGTTGATATTTTTGTTTGGCTTAATAAAAATATACCCGCTACGGAGATTGAAGTCTCTCGCGCGGCAACTATAATTGCCGATAGGCTTTGCGGATCTATATCCGACCCGATCATTAGAAACGCGCAAGAAAAGCGTCAGTTAAACGCAATCGGAGGCTGGCTTAGAGGACGAAATTACCATCAGGTAGGCGGGCTCAAATTTAACGAAATGAAAGCTGGTACATTTTCCTTTAGAACAAATGTCCCGATTTCGATATATGGCGATATTGAACCCAAACAAGTAAATATCCCCGTTGATGTCGCTATAATGCCTATGGACGCGAAGGAAGGCGACTTGCCTTTGTTGATTGAGGCAAAGTCTGCCGGCGATTTTACAAATGTCAATAAAAGACGCAAAGAAGAAGCGCAGAAAATGGCTCAGCTCAGAAGCGCTTACGGTAAGGATGTTCGGTTTGTATTATTTCTATGCGGCTATTTTGATTCCGGATATCTTGGATATGAAGCCGCGGAAGGGATCGATTGGGTATGGGAACACATGATAGACGACTTAGCGCTGTTCAGGCTATAAACGACGCTGTTGAGAGCAGGCGGCTTTCCTTGCAGGAGAAGTTGGATTCTCGCAAGACAATTAAAGAGCGCCGCAAGCTAGGGCAATTCGCTACGCCCATATCTTTAGCGCGGGATATAGTCGCTTTCGGGCTTGAGCATATTGATACACCAGATAATATTAGGTTTTTTGACCCGGCCTTTGGAACGGGCGCTTTCTATTCCGCTCTCTTACAGGAAACCGAGAGCATAAAAATTACCAACGCGACAGCAATCGAGATTGACCCGCTGTTCGCGGATGCCGCGAGCAGTTTATGGTTTGACTATAGTATAAAAATATTTAACTCCGATTTTACAGACATTGAGCCTGATACCCAGTATAACATGATTATCTGCAATCCTCCTTATGTACGGCATCACCTCATTGAAGGTGAGGGCAAAGTCAGGATAAAAAACAAAACAGAAAAGATTTCTGGCGTGAGACTTTCCGGGCTCGCTGGTTTGTACTGTCACTTTCTTTTGCAATCTATCCAATGGATGGACGATGGAGCCGTCGCGGGGTGGCTCATCCCAAGCGAGTTTATGGATGTAAACTACGGAAAAGCAATCAAGGCTTTCCTTTTATCTGAGGTTGAGTTATTCAGGATACATAGATTCAATCCTGAAGACGCGCAGTTCAGTGACGCTTTGGTGTCCTCCGCGGTCGTCTGGTTCAGGAAAAAGAAGCCTACAAATCTTAACGTAACGTTTTCTTATGGCGGTTCTTTGGCGGTTCCACACGAATGTAAAAATATCGCCGTTGATTCGTTGAGGCAGGAGTCAAAATGGACGCGCTTCCCTACTCAACCGCAAAGATTTGTTAAACAATCCGCGCCTAAGCTAAAAGATTACTTCGATGTCAAGCGCGGCATAGCGACTGGCGGTAACGACTTTTTTATTCTGGCGGAATCCCGGATATCCGAGTTGGGATTGCCGTTAGAGTTTTTCCGCCCCGTGCTACCAAGCGCGAGATACGTTAAAACAACAGAAATAGAATCCGACGCGTTTGGTAATCCAATTCTATCACAAAAGCTGTTTTTACTCGACTGCCGATTAAGCGAGGATGAAATTAAAGAGGGCTATCCCTTGCTATGGCAATACCTCGAAAGCGGCAAGGGCAGCGTTGCCAACGGTTATCTCTGTAAGACTCGCAAGTGCTGGTATTTTCAAGAGCAGCGAGAAGCTCCCGTCCTTGTCTGCACCTATATGGGAAGGTCAATGGGCAAGCGAAAAGGCGCGTTTCGGTTCATCCTCAACAATTCAAGAGCGACGGTGACTAATTCATATTTGGCTCTCTACCCCCATAAAAACCTATCGGAGCAGTTTATCGCTACACCGTCTTTAAAACGTACGATCTGGGAGATGCTTAACGGTATGACGGCAGATAGCCTACTTGATGAAGGACGAGTTTACGGTGGCGGTTTACAAAAAATTGAGCCAAAGGAACTGCTAAATGTTGATGTCCCATTTTTACTGGGCATAGTATGAATACTGTCAAAGATAAGCAAAGCACAAAGCAAATCGCGTCCCGTATAACTGGCGCTAAGCGGTATAGCGCTATACCGGGTCCTAAACTTGATCAGGAAAACCCGCTTGTGGTATACTGGGGCGAAACGAGGCGTCAGGCGGCGCGAAAAAGCGCGCGCCGGCGAAAGCGCCAGGCGCCGGGACGGACGGCGGAAAAGGGGACGGTATATGCGGCCAGTAGCGATTATTGATTTCGGTATGGGCAACATTCGCAGCGTACAAAAGGCCTGCGAGTTTTTGGGCTACGCCGCGGTATTGACGGCGGATCCGGCTTGTCTGGGGCAGGCGGACAAAGCGATCCTGCCGGGTGTGGGGGCTTTTGGCGACGCGATGGCGGCACTGCGGCAGCTGGACTTCGTCGAGGCGATCCGGGCTTACGCCGCCGCCGGAAAGCCGCTTTTGGGCATCTGCCTGGGTATGCAGCTAATGTTCGCCAACAGCACAGAAGGGCTGGACGACGGGCAAGGCCCGGCGGCGACGGAAGCGCCTGCCGAGCCCGTAGCCGCGACCGGAGGCGACGAGCCTGCCATCGCGGCCGGCGGGCTTGCTGCCTCCGGCGGCGGGCTTACCGCGGCAACCGACGAGCCTGCCACCGCGGCAGCCGCGGGCGGGCTTGCCGCGGCGTCTGCCCAGCCCGCCACCCCGGCCGGCGGGTCCGCGCACAGCGGCCTGGGCCTGCTCCCCGGTGTCATCCGGCGTTTTCCCGCCGATCTCGGCGTCAAGGTGCCTCACATCGGCTGGAACCAAGTCGCCTGCCGCCCCGGCAGCCGGCTCTTCGCCGGCCTGCCGGCAAATTTTTACGCCTACTTTGTCCACTCCTACCTGGCCGATGATCTGTCCGCCCCTTATAGCGCGGGTTTTTGCCGCCACGGCGCCGACTTTGTCGCCGCCATAGAGCAGGGTCAGCTTTTCGCCACCCAATTTCACCCGGAAAAAAGCGGCGCTCTCGGCCTGGCCGTCCTGCGAAATTTTCTCGCCGGGCCGGCGGGAAAGGAAGCGAGGCCATGCTGACCAAGACGGAGCCGAACAAAACGACGCTGACCAAGCGAATTATCCCCTGCCTGGACATCAAAAACGGCCGGGTAGTCAAAGGGGTCAATTTTCTGGGGCTGCGGGACGCCGGCGATCCGGTGGAGGCCGCCCGGGCCTACAATGACGCCGGAGCGGACGAGCTGATGCTCCTGGATATCAACGCCTCCCATGAGGGCCGGGCGACGATGCTGGACGTGGTCTCCCGTACCGCCGAGGAAGTTTTCATCCCTTTTTCCGTCGGCGGCGGCATATCCTCCCTGGAGCAAATCAAAACCTTGCTGCGTCTGGGCGCCGACAAGGTTTCCCTCAATTCCGCCGCCGTTCGGCGGCCCGGCCTGATCGCGGAGGCCGCCCGGCATTTTGGCAGTCAGTGTATTGTCGTGGCCATGGATGTCAAAAGCCGGGGCGAGGGCGCCTGGGAGGTTTATGTCAACGGCGGTCGGATCCCTACGGGCAAAGACGCCCTGGCATGGGCCATAGAGGCGGAGCGGCTGGGGGCGGGAGAGATCCTGCTGACCAGCATGGATACCGACGGCGTGGGCGGCGGCTACGATCTGGCGATCACCCGCCAAATAGCCGACGCCGTCAACATCCCGATCATCGCCTCCGGCGGCGCCGGCAGACTGACAGATTTCAGCGACGCCGTGACCAAGGGCGGCGCCGACGCCATGCTGGCGGCCACATTATTTCATTACCGCCAGCTGGAGATCGCCGCCGTCAAGGAGCATTTGCGCCGGCAGGGTATCCCGGCGCGGCTGGATTACGATTTTGCCCCGCCGCCAGCCTGACAGCGCGACCCGCGGCCAGCCTGACCGCGACCCAAAGTCGGCCTGACCGCCTCACAGCCGGCCTGACCGCTGCCCGCCTCCAGCCTGAGAGCGCTGCCCGCCTCCAGCCTGACAGCCCCAGAGCAAGCCTGCGATTATACCTGAATTTCCAGATTGAACGGGAGGATTACCCATGGCAAAAAGCGATAAAAACGAGAAAAATGAGCGAAACGTAGAGTCAATTACCAATCGGGATGTAGACTTTGCCAAATGGTATACAGACATTGTTACCAAAGCGGAATTGGCGGATTACACCTCCATCCGAGGCTGCGTGGCTTTGCGCCCTTATGGCTACGCCCTGTGGGAGAACATCCAAAAAAACCTTGATCAGCGGCTAAAGGAAACCGGGCACGAAAATGTGTACCTGCCGATGTTTATCCCGGAAAGCCTGCTGCAAAAAGAGAAGGATCATGTGGAGGGCTTCGCGCCGGAGGTCGCCTGGGTGACAGCCGGCGGCAGCGAGCCCCTGACGGAGCGGCTTTGTGTGCGTCCCACCTCCGAGACCCTTTTTTGCGAGCTGTACGCCGGCATTATCCACTCCTACCGGGATTTGCCCAAACTTTACAATCAGTGGTGCTCCGTCGTCCGCTGGGAAAAAACCACCCGTCCCTTTCTCCGGACGCTGGAATTTTTGTGGCAGGAAGGCCATACCGCTCATGAGACAGAGGATGAGGCGGAAGCCGAGGCCGTGCGGATTCTGGAGATTTACAGCCAATTGTGCGAGAGCGCCCTGGCGATGCCTGTCATCAAGGGCCAAAAGACCGAGAAGGAGCGTTTCGCCGGCGCCAAAACCACCTACACCATAGAGGCGCTGATGCACGACGGCAAGGCCCTGCAGGCCGGCACCACCCACAATTTTGGCGACGGCTTCGCCCGGGCTTTCGGCATCCAATATACAGACCGGGGCAATCAGCTGCGCTACGTGTCCCAGTCCTCCTGGGGCGTCTCCACCCGCCTGATCGGCGGCATCATCATGACCCACGGCGACGACAACGGGCTGGTGCTACCGCCTGGTATAGCGCCGACGCAGGTCATGATCATTCCCGTGGCGCAGCACAAGGAAGGCGTGCTGGAGGCGGCCAGGCAATTGAGAGACCGTCTGGCGCTTGTCTGCCGGGTGGCCTTGGACGATTCCGACAAAACCCCCGGCTGGAAATTCAGCGAGCATGAGATGAAGGGCATTCCCATCCGCCTGGAGTTTGGCCCCAGAGACATGGAAAATCAGCAGGCCGTGCTGGCCCGGCGGGATACCGGCGAAAAGAGAACTGTCGCCCTGGAGCGCCTGGAAGACGAGGTCAGCGCCCTGCTGGCGGAGATCCGCGCCTCAATGTATCAAAAAGCCCTGGACAACCAACGCCGCAAAACCTTTACCGCCTCTACCCTGGCCGAATTTGAGGCGATCCTGCGGGACAATACCGGCTTTATCCAAGCCATGTGGTGCGGCGATCAGGCTTGCGAGGATCTGATCAAGGAAAAGACCGCCGCCACCAGTCGCTGCCTGCCCTTCGAGGGGGAGGCGGTGGGTGATCGGTGCGTCTGCTGCGGCCGGCCGGCAAAACACATGGTCTACTGGGGCAAAGCCTATTGAGACAAAGCCTATCGGGCAGTGCCTGCTTAATGCCTATTTGGCAAAGCTTATTGAAAAAATCGCCTTTTATCCCGCCGGGATTCGTGATACAATCAAGGGGTCACAATCAAGAATACAAAACCCACCGCCCGATCCCCAGGGGCGGGACGGCGGATCCGCCCAGCCAATCAAAATATTGGCGCCAAGAAGGAGAAAAAACTCACTATGCGTAAGACCAGAATCATCTGCACCCTCGGCCCATCCACCGACGATATTGATGTGTTAAAAAGCATCTTGCAAGCCGGCATGAATGTAGCCCGCCTGAATTTTTCCCATGGGACCCACGATGAGCACAGACGGCGAATCGCCTTGCTGCGGCAGGCCGAGCTGGAGACGGGGATAACTGTCGCCCTGATGCTGGATACCGGCGGCCCGGAAATCCGTACCGGCCAGGTCAGGGACGGTCGGGTCGAATTGGCGCCGGGCCGGGAGTTTATCCTGACCACCCGGCAGATCCTGGGCGACAGCGATCAGGTTTCCGTATCCTACCCATTGTTGCCCGCCTCGGTCAAGCCAGGGCAAAATATCCTGCTGGACGACGGCCTGATCCGCCTGGAGGTGCGGCGGACGGACGGCTCGGAGATCTATTGCGAAATCCTCGACGGCAGCGCCCTGACCAACCGTCGGGGCGTCAATGTTCCCGGCGCCGATCTGCCCTTCCCGGTGCTGACGGAAAAAGACCGGGAGGATTTGCGCTTTGGCGTTGAGCAGGGCGTGGATATCATCGCCGCCAGCTTTGTCCGCAATAAGGAAGACGTCAAGATGATCCGGGATCTGTTGCGGGATTTGGGCGGCCGGCAAATGATCGTCGCCAAAATCGAGAGCCAGCAGGGTGTGACCAATATGGAGGAAATCCTGCAAAGCGCCGATGGTCTGATGGTGGCCAGAGGGGATCTGGGCGTGGAGATCGCCGCCGAGGAAGTGCCCATGGTGCAAAAAGAGATGATCCGCCTTTGCAATATAGTCGGCAAACCGGTCATCACCGCTACCCAGATGCTGGACTCCATGATGCGCAACGCCAGGCCCACCAGGGCGGAGGCCAGCGACGTGGCCAACGCCATTTTGGACGGCACCGACGGGGTGATGCTGTCGGGGGAGACGGCCGCCGGGCATTATCCTATCGAGGCGGTCAAAACCATGGCCCGGATCGCCCAGCGCACCGACGCCTCCCCCAACTTGCGCCACCAGGTAGATCGCCGTTTCAACCACCCGGAGGAAGTGGCCGATCCCATCAGCGATTCCGTCGCCCGGGCCGCCTGCCTTTTGTCGGAGAAGATTCAGGCCAAAGCGATCCTGACCTCCACCCAGGCCGGGTTTACCGCCCGGCAGATTTCCCGTTTCCGTCCCCATGCCATGATCCTGGCGACGACGCCGGTCGATATGGTTCGCCGGCAGCTGCTGCTGACCTGGGGGGTTTTGCCCCTTTTGGTAGAGCAAAACAGTAGCACTGACGAGTTGATGCGCACCGCTCTGCTGGCCGCCTGTCAGGCCGGCTATCTGAATACCGACGATTTGGTGGTGATCACCGCCGGCGTGCCGGTCGGCAAAACCGGCTCAACCAACCTGATCAAAGTGCAGCGGGTCGGCGAGCCCGTCGCCTGAGGATTCGTCAAACAATACATTGTTTGACGAATCCTCATCTAAGGTATCTAAGGATCTTCTGAGGATCTAAGGTATCTAGGGTACGCGTTTTTTCTTGATCTTGCCGAAAGCGGGTGTTTCGCCTGAGCCTGAAAGAATTAAAAGAATGGGTCTTGCTGCTGTTGGCCGCTGTTTTGATCGCTTTGTTTTTACGCGGCTTCGTCATTGAGCCCAGGTATGTGCCGACCCCGTCCATGGTGCCTACGATCATGGTGGACGACCGCCTCTACGTAGAAAAGCTGACGCCCCGTTTTGGCACGTTGAGGCGGGGAATGATCGTGACTTTTTTGGCTCCGGAGCAAACCGGCCGGGAGGATCATCTGGTCAAACGGCTGATCGGCATGGGCGGCGATGTGGTCGCCATCACCGACGGCCAGCTTTTTCTCAATGGCAAAGCGGTGGACGAGCCTTATCTCAACGAGCCTATGCGCTCGGATTTCCCCGAGTTCACAGTACCGGAAGGCAAACTCTTTTTGCTGGGCGACAATCGCAATTATTCCCAGGATTCCCGCTCCTGGGGTTGCATCGACGAGGAATGCGTCAAAGGGCAGGCGCTGTTTATTTATTACCCCTTCTCGCATATCGGTAGCCTTTGGGCTCAGGCTATGCGATTCAAGACCCTGATTTTGTGATATGGCGCTAAGCCCAAGGTTGCCTCGCGACGACGACGATAAGTGTTATCAATGCCTGGCACCAGTCCTTACCCGCCGGGGGCGGATTTTTTGCGGCCAAAACCCAAAAGAAAGGCGGTAGACAAATGAACATCGCGGTACGGTATTTTACCCGGTCGGGCAACACCCAAAAATTGGCTGAGGCTATTGGCGAGGCGGTCAAGACACCGGCGCTGCCCATAACTGAGCCCTTGCCGGCGCCTGTGGAGCTACTGTTTTTGGGCGGCTCTGTCTACGCCGGCGGCATTGATCAGGCTTTGACGGCCTTTATCGCCGGCCTGGGGCCTGACGCTGTCAAAAAAGCGGCGATTTTCAGCACGGCGGCGATCCTCCCCTCCGCCTACCCCCAAATCAAAAAGCAGCTGGAAGCCCGGGGGATCGAGGTAGCGGCGGAGGAATACCACTGCCGGGGAAAATTCTCTCTCCTGCACAAAAGCCGGCCCAACGCCCAGGATCTGGGGGCGGCCGCGGCTTTCGCCGCTAAGTTAAGCGCTGTTTGAAAGTAAAAAAGTAAATTAGCCATGAGTCATTTGGAAAATAAATTAATCGATAAAAAATAAATTAATCAATATGAGGGAACAATACATGTTAAGGAAAATTTGTGACAATCTGTACACTATTAAGATCAGGCTGGTGGGCAGCCCCCTGCGGGATTTAAATTGCTATGTCCTGCGCTCGGCTGAGCGCAATCTGCTGATCGACACCGGCTTCAATCAGCCAGAGTGCCTGGCGGATCTCCGACAGGGCATCGCCGAATTGGGGCTGGATATGCGCGAGACCGATATTTTGGCGACCCATTTACACTCGGATCATTGCGGCCTGATCGACAAGATCGTGATGCCCGGCCGTAAGGTATACATCGGTGAGGCTGACAAGGCTTTATTGGACGCGGGGACAGATGTCTCCTCGGGCTGGCGGGCCGGCAGGGAACGGTTCCGGAGAGAGGGTTTTCCGGTCGAGGCTCTGGAAGAAGCCGCGAGAACCAATTCCGCCCGGGCGCTTGCCGCTGATAAGGACGTGGCGATGATACCGTTGACGGACGGGCAGATCCTCCGGATCGGCGATATCCGACTTCAATGTATCCACACGCCGGGACACACGCCCGGGCATATGTGCCTGTACAATGAGCAGGCTAAATTCATGATACTGGGCGATCATGTGCTGTTTGACATCACCCCCAATATCACGGCCTGGCCGCCTTTGCCCAACACCCTGGCCCATTATATGCGCAGCCTGAGAATGATCCGCTCCTATGACGTGGATATACCGCTGCCCGCGCACCGGGAATGCTCTTGCTCCATGACGGAGCGGATTGACCAACTCCTGGCCCACCATGAGACGAGGTTGGCCGATACCCTGGCGATCGTGCGGGCAAACCCCGGCATCAACGGCTATGATGTAGCGGGGCGTATGCGCTGGTCTATCCGCGCGAAGGACTGGGGGCGATTCCCCCTGGCGCAAAAATGGTTCGCCGTCGGCGAGGCCCTGGCCCATCTCGATTATTTGCGCGCGGCCGGGGACATCCGGCAGGAAATCCGGGACGGCCTCACCGCCTATACCGCCAATACCGCCAATACCACCAATACCGCCAATACCGCTAAGTTAGATTTTTCAAATCCACCTCGACAATCAAATGCTCCGGCAGCCGCTCTTGCTCGAAAAACATAACCATATACCAGGGCAGATACGTGATCTTATCCCGGGCCAGCACGTTTCCCAGACAGAAAACGTAGGCCTCGCCCAGCCCCCATTCCGGTACGCTCAGCGCGTTGTTGAGCGCGGCGTGACTCTCGTAGCCGCTGCCCGATTTTATCTCCACCGGCACGACATTTTTGCCCCGCTGGAGAATAAAGTCGATCTCGCCGATATTTTTCCTGTTCAGATACCGCAGCTCAAAGCCGTTGGCGCGAAACAGCTGGGCAAAGGTATTCTCAAGGATGCCCCCCATATTGACCGTCAGATCGCCCGCCAGTATATCAAACTGCACATTCTCCATGCTGGCGGCGCAGAGCAGGCCCGTATCGTTCATATACAGGCGAAACAGGCCGCTCCGCTCATTCAGGCGCAGGGGAACCTTTGGCTCCGAGACGCTGTAGCAGGGCAAGGCTACCCCGGCGTCCGCCAGCCAGACGAAGCTATTCTCATAGCGGTTCACCCGCGCAGTCTTGCTGATATCCGAGAGCTTGAAGCGCCGGTTGCGGGTATTGAGCTCCGCCGGGACGCGGTCAAAGATATCCTTGATCTTGGCCTTATCATTTCGGGCGTATTTGGCGATGTCCTGACGGTACATCGCCAGTATATCGTTTTGGATTCTCAGAACCTCGCCCATGTCGCGGGTATCAACAAAGCTCTGCGCCGCGGCGGGCATGCCGCCAACAATGACAAAATACCGAAACAACTCCTTCATGGTCTGGTGAACCGCCTCGCTAACCGGCGCTTTTTGATCGAAGCGCTCTTTCAGGTAGGCGATTGTCTCCCTTTGCGCGCCGTTGGCCAAAGCGAACTCCTCAAAATCCATCGGATACATTTGAAGCGTTTCCTCATAGCCCACCGGATAGGATTGGACTTCCTTGTAATTGACGCCCAGCAAAGAGCCTGACTCAATATAATCAAAGCGCCCGTCCTCCACCAGAAACTTCATGGCGGTCCGGGCCGCGGGGCACTCCTGTATCTCGTCAAAGAACACCAAGGTTTTGCCCGGCGTCAGCGGCGCCCTGAAATAGGCTGTCAGATTCGTCATCAGCGTCCCAACACTCAAATCACCCCCGAAAATCAACGCGGCGCTCGGCTCGGTGATAAAATTGATCTCCGCCAGGCTCTCATAGTTTTGTCTGCCAAACTCGCGAATCAGGAATGTCTTGCCAATTTGTCTGGCGCCGGTGAGCAAGAGGGCCTTTTTGGGCCGATTATTTTTCCAGTTGAGCAATTTTTCGTACATTTTGCGGTAAAGCATGGCTCAACCCCGCCTCCCAACACAGCTCGCGACACTTCTTGTAACGTTTTTCTTATGTTTTCGACCGGTTTGTGTAACGTTTTTTAGATAAGTTTCCGGCCTGTTTGTAACGTTTTTCTCATTCTAACAGATTGGCGTCAGTCCGGCAAGGGTTTTTTACAATATTCCTTGCCAAATATTCCTAATATTCCTTGCCTTATCCGCCGCGCCCGACTATACTGATACATAATGATACTATAAACTATCAATAAGGACTTGTGTCCTAAGGGGGCGCGTGAAATGGACGCGGCGCTATTCGCCCAAATGCTCTCGGACAAGAGCGTCATTGACCTGAAAAAACTGAGTTACAAATATCCGGGCGTCGACCTGGATGAGTTTATCGGCCTGCTGAGGGCAAACATTTACAAACCTCTGCCCCTGCTGGATTTCGCCGGCAACGGTGTTGTTTACATGGCCGGCCCCGCCAGTGTGCGCCAGAGCGCCGTGAGACTGCTGGCCGCCTCTCGGGGCGGCGGGAATTTCGGTCTGCGGGCCATGGAGGATGAGATCACCGCCACGCTCACCCTTGAGAACATAGACTTCACCAGGGATAGCGTTCGGAAAATTCTGCGGGGCTACGCGCCGGCGGATGAGAGCGAGAACCGCGTCTTAGGCCTGAAGCAGGGCCTGGACTTTATCGCCCAACCCGCTAATACCATCACCGAGGCCAGCGTCCAAGCGCTATATGAGATCGCCATCGGCAAATACCTGCCGGCGGGCGACCGGTTAATGCCTGGCGCTCCGTACAGGCATGATAAAGTGTATATCGTCGGTCAGGAGTTGGAGCACGTAGGTCTCCCACATGAGAAGCTGCCCGCCTATATGGGGCTGCTGGTCGATTTTATAAATGGCGAAAGCCAAATAGACGACCTGCTCAAGGCGACGGCAATTCATTTCTACATCGCCTATCTGCACCCATGGTTCGACGGCAACGGCCGCCTGGCCCGGCTCCTGCACATCTGGTACCTGCGGCGGCGGGGCTGGCCATCGGCTATGTTCATCCCTTTCTCCAGTTTCATCGAGCGTAGCCGGCAGGCGTATTACAACGCCTTCACGCTCTGCGAGAAAAACGCCGCCCGGGGCGGCGTACTGGATGTAACGCCATTTCTCGTTTATTTCATCGCCAACGTCTACAACAAGCTGGAGGACACTCCCCCCAGGCCGGACACCCTGACTTCTTTCGGCCAGCTGCTGGCCGC
The DNA here is from genome assembly GCA_031265035.1 of Peptococcaceae bacterium. GTDB lineage: Bacteria > Bacillota > Peptococcia > DRI-13 > UBA5745 > JAISDE01. The sequence continues at coordinate 13,848 of JAISDE010000210.1, forward strand.
GGGAAAGATCACCGAAAAGGAAAAGGAGCTGTGGGGCTTTGTCCTCTCAGCCTACGGCGGCGGGGAATTTTCCACCAAACAGCTGGAGCGGGATTTTGGCCGCGCCGCCTACGCCACGATCCGCGGCTTCGCGCGGAAATTTGAGGAATTCGGCTTGCTAATAAGCCAAAAATACGGCAATCGCGTGAAGTACGCGGTGAAAGCGCGATAAAATATACCGCAAACATGCCATGTACACCTATTTATTATGCCAGTAGCAGCCACCAGCACCAGCCGACAATAAACAGGACAAGAAATGGCAAGAAATAGCGCAGAAATAGCGCGACAAAAAATATTGGGAAAGTATACAAAATATCTATGGAAAAATCGCGGTATTTGTGTTATGCTGACGGAAAGCTAGATAAATTTGGCAAGCTGGCGGTAGACTTTGTCCTTGTCGTCTTGGGTGACGCCAAGATAGCGCCTGGTGACGGCGAAGGATGAGTGATTATAGATTTCCATGATTACGGCGGGGTTTACGCCCGATTTCCAAGCGTGGTAGCCAAATGTCTTACGGAGCGAGTGGCAGGATACGCGCCCGGCGAAACCTAGGGCTTCGGCGGCGGCGCGAATGACGCGGTAAGCCTGAACCCGGCAGATCGCCTTGTTGCTTCCCTTGCGGCTCGCGATCAGGATTTTTCCCCGTCTAGCGGCGGAAACGTATAGCGTCAGGGCGGCCTGGGCGCGGCCGTTAAGGGCGACGACCTGTGATTTGCCCGTTTTCTTCTCGGTTAGGGTCACGCTGTCGCGGACGCGTTGCCGATTGAAGTCGTAAACGTCGTCCCAGGTCAGGCGCAAGAGGTCGCTGACGCGCAGGGCGGTGTGAACGCCCATCACTATGAGGACGTGGTTGCGGATCTCGCCGCGTTTGAGATAGTAAGCCGCCAGCTCGCGGACTTGATGCTTGTCGCGGATTGGTTGGGTAACCGCCATAATTAGCTCCTCCTTCATGAAAAAAACCAATGTAACACACTCCCCGGAGTGTTACATTGGTTTTTTGTTGTTGTATTTTTTGGGGTTTCCGCCCCGCGGCCCTTGTTTTTGCTCGCGCGAATCAAGCTTTCCTCCGTTCCGTTCGCGCGCGTAAATTCACCGATAATTTTGGTAATGTAACACTCCGGGGATTATGTTGCATTGATAATACGCGGCGATATCCCTTCTGACACGGGCGGCGATCCGGAAAAGATCAGATTTATAAAATGCTGGGAGTGTTTGACATGCCGGGAAACGTAAGGAAGCGTATCATATCAATCCTGATAATAGCCACTATTATTATAGCGATGTTCGCCGCCTGCGGGAAG
>JAISDE010000072.1 GCA_031265035.1 Peptococcaceae bacterium
CGCCGGCTCTTTGGGCAGGGCTTTGCTGTCCTATGGCGGCTTTAAGAGTTATGGCATCAATATAGCGGCCGCCTTTGACGTGGACGGGGGGATTGTGGGCAGCGAGATCGGCCCCGGCAAGATCAGGGTTTTTGAGACCAGCCTGATCAGCTCCCTGTGCCGGCGGTTGAATATTCATATCGGGATCATCGCCGTGCCGCCGGATCAGGCGCAGCTTGTCTGTGACCGGATGGTTGCCGGCGGGATTTTGGCCATTTGGAATTTTGTGCCTGTTCGTCTTGCCGCGCCAAATGATATTTTGGTGCAGAATGAGGATATGGCCGCTTCCCTGGCTTTATTGTCCAAGCATTTGCGGGAAAGGATGCTGAAAGTGTGAGGACGGAGTACTAGGGAAGGGGAAGGGCGGAAGGATCGGCGCCGGCGGTTTGACAGTGCCTTGGGCGCCAGATACCGGGTATCCGGGTAGAAAGGGAGGTTTGAGGAAATATATGGCTCTTATTGTCAGGAGAGAGGCGTTGCACCCGACGCTGACGCGGTTGGATGTTTTGGCGCCGCTGGTGGCGGGTCGGGCGGAGCCGGGGCAGTTTATTATTTTGCGGGTGGATGAGGAAGGTGAGCGGATTCCTTTGACGGTGGCGGATTTCGACCGGGAAAAGGGGATCGTGACGATTATTTTCCAAATCGTTGGCGCGACGACGGCGAAGCTGAACCGGTTGAGCGAGGGGGACGAGATCCGGGATTTTGTGGGGCCTTTGGGCCAGGCCACGGAGACGCCGGACGAGCCGGGCAAAAAGACGGCGGTGATCGGCGGCGGTCTGGGCTGCGCTATCGCCTATCCTATAGCGCGGAAATTATGGCAGGAGGGCGGCGAGGTGCATACGATCCTGGGCTTTCGGGATCGGAGCCTGGTGATCTTGGAGGACGAGTTTAAAAGCGTCAGCGGGAAAACGGTATTGATGACGGACGACGGCAGCTATGGGCAAAAGGGGCTGGTGACCGACGGGCTGCGGCAGTTGATCGACGGCGGCTGCCAATATGACGGCGTGATCGCTATCGGGCCGCTGATCATGATGAAGTTTGTCTGCCAGCTGACCAAGGAGTACGGGATCAAGACTTTGGTCAGCATGAACCCGATCATGATCGATGGCACGGGGATGTGCGGCTGCTGCCGGCTGACGGTAGGCGGCAAAACCAGGTTCGCCTGCGTGGACGGCCCCGATTTTGACGGGCATGAGGTGGATTTTGACGAGGCGATGGCCCGCTCGGCGATGTACAGGCCCTTTGAGGCCCGCCGCCGGGAGGCCGAGTGCGTACTTTTGCGATAGGGAGGAAATAGGATGCCCAATATGTCCTTGAAAAAAAATGAGATGCCCGCTCAGGCGCCTGACGTAAGGAGCGGGAATTTCCTGGAGGTCGCCCTGGGCTATACGGAGGCGTTGGCGGTGGATGAGGCGGCCCGCTGCCTGAATTGCCGCAACAAGCCTTGCGTGGAGGATTGCCCGGTGGGGATCGATATTCCGGCTTTTATCGCTAGAATTGGGGCGGGGGAGTTTGAGGCGGCTTATGAGATCATCGCCCGGTACAATTCCCTGCCCGCTATTTGCGGTCGGGTTTGCCCCCAGGAGAGCCAATGCGAGGGGAAATGCGTCCGGGGCCGACGGGGCGAGCCGGTGGCTATCGGCCGCCTGGAGCGGTTTGCGGCGGATTATCATAATAGTCGGGGGGGCGAGGCGGCCAGCCGGCCGGCGGCCAACGGCCATAAGGTGGCGGTGATCGGCTCCGGGCCGGCGGGCTTGGCCTGCGCCGGCAGTTTGGCCAAGAAAGGGTATCAGGTGACGATTTTCGAGGCGTTGCACATGCCCGGCGGCGTTTTGGTCTACGGTATTCCGGAGTTTCGTCTGCCCAAAGCTATAGTGCGGGCGGAGATTGAGGGCCTGCGGGCTATGGGGGTGGAGATCGTCACCGATGTGGTGGTGGGCCGCTCGCTCCTGATTGAGGATTTGATGGAGCGGGAAGGCCGCGAGGCCGTATTTATCGGTTCCGGCGCGGGGCTGCCCAGCTTTATGGGGATCCCGGGTGAAAATCTGAATGGCGTCTACTCCGCCAATGAGTTTTTGACTCGGATCAATTTGATGAAGGCGTATCAGGAGGACAGCGAGACGCCGGTGTATAGGGGCAGCAAGGTGGCGGTGGTAGGCGGCGGCAATGTGGCGATGGACGCCGCCCGCTGCGCCAGGCGGTTGGGCGCCGAGGTGACTGTGGTGTATCGGCGCACGGAAAAAGAGCTGCCCGCCCGGTTGGAGGAAGTGGAGCACGCCAAGGAGGAAGGGGTGGTGTTCCACACCCTGACCGCCCCGACGTCAATCAACGGCGACAAGGGCTGGGTCGCGTCGCTCACTTGCCAGCGCATGGTTCTCGGTGAGCCGGACGCTTCCGGCCGGGCCAGGCCGTCGCCGCTGGCGGGCAGTGAGTTTACGCTGGTGGCGGACTGTGTCGTGATGGCGATTGGCACCTCGCCCAATCCTTTGATCAAGGCCACCACCAAGGGACTGGAGACCCAGCGCTGGGGCGGTATCGTCACGGACGAGAGTACCGGCCAGACCTCCCTGCCGGGTGTTTATGCCGGCGGCGACGCCGTTACCGGCGCGGCTACCGTGATTTTGGCCATGGGAGCGGGCAAAACCGCCGCCGAGGGGATTGACCGGTATATACGAGGCGGCGGGGCGGAATGACGCGAGACGGCGCCTGAGGCGGCGGGCCAGGTCGGGCCGGGCGCGACGGGCCGAGCTCGGCCGAGCTGGGCCGGGGCGGAGAAATGATAGGGGAAGGGCAAAATGCCTGAATACCTGAAATTAAAACAATCTAATTGCAAAAATTGTTACAAATGTATCAGGCATTGCCCGGTGAAATCCATCCAGTTTTCCGGCCAGCAGGCGAACATTATCGACAATGAGTGTGTTTTGTGCGGGCAATGCTTTGTGGTTTGCCCCCAAAACGCCAAGGAGATACGGGATGATGTCGCCCAGGCCCAGGCGCTGCTGGCCGGCGGGGCGCCGGTTTACGCCAGCGTGGCGCCTTCCTTCGCGGCCAATTTCCCCGGGGCCACCATCAGCGGCATGACCGGGGTATTGCGGGGCCTGGGCTTTGCCGGGGCGGAGGAAACCGCCGTCGGCGCCACCATGGTCAAGGCGTTATACGATGAGATGATCGAGCGGGAAGCCCAGGAGGTGATCATTTCCACCTGCTGTCCCACCGTCAATTTGCTGGTTCAGAAGTATTACCCGGCGGCGCTGCCCTATATGGCCCCTGTGCTGTCGCCGATGCAGGCCCACTGCCTGGACTTGAGGCGTCGGTATCCCGGGGCGAAAACGGTGTTTATCGGCCCTTGCATCGCCAAAAAGGCGGAGGCGGAAAGCGGCGGTGAGATGGTGGATTGCGTTTTGACCTTCGAGGAATTGTCCCGCTGGCTGGGTGAGGGGGCGGGGGAACTGGCCGCTCCCGAGGCGCCCAACGAAAATAGCCGGGCCCGTTTTTTCCCCACCGTCGGCGGGATTTTGCGAGTTATGGAGAAGCGGAACCACCGTTACGCCTACATCGCCGTTGACGGCCTGGAGAATTGCGAGCGAATGATCGCCGATGTGCTGAGGGGGAAAACCGGGCCTTGCTTTATCGAGATGTCGGCTTGCGCCGGCAGTTGTGTCGGCGGGCCGGCTATGAGCCAGACCCAAAGGCAAAGGACGCCGGTACGGGATTACATCGCCATAGCCAATTACGCCGGATCCGGGGATTTCCCGGCGACGGTATACCCGGCGGCGGCGCTGGCGAAAACCTTGCCGTCGCTGGCGGCCCGGCCCGTCGCGCTGGGAACCGAGGCTATCAACGCGGTTTTGGCGAAAATCGGCAAGACGAAGCCGGAGGATGAGCTGAATTGCGGCAGCTGCGGCTACAATACCTGCCGGGAAAAGGCCAGGGCGGTGCTGGAGGGCAAGGCGACCCTGACGATGTGCCTGCCTTATTTGAAGGAGCGGGCGGAGTCTTTTTCGGACAGTATTATCGGCAATACGCCCAATGGTATAGTGGTGCTGAACGAGTCCTTTGAGGTGCAGCAGATCAACGCCGCCGCCTGCCGGCTGATGAATATCAGGGACAAGCGGGATATTATGGGCGATCATGTGGTGCGGATCCTGGATCCCACGCCTTTTATCGACGCCGGCCAAAAAAGGGAGGGCAGCTTTGAGCGGCGGGTCTATCTGGCGGATTATCAGAAATATGTGGATCAAACGGTGATTTATGATCGGGAATATCATATCATTATTTGCATTATGCGGGATGTGACCGATGAGACCCTGCGGCAGAGCGCCAGGGAGGAGTTCAACCGCCAGGCGGTGGAGATTACCGATAAGGTGATCGAGAAGCAAATGCGGGCGGTGCAAGAGATAGCTTCCTTGCTGGGTGAGACGACGGCGGAGACCAAGGTGGCGCTGACCAAGCTGAAGGAGTCGTTGAGCGATGCTTGATATTTGCGCCGATGTGGGCTTTGTGGGCGTCAACAAGTATGGGGAGCAGCTTTGCGGCGATCATGTGGAGGTGGTGGCCGGCGGGGACGCCTCTACGGTGGTGGTGCTGGCGGACGGTTTGGGCAGCGGCGTGAAGGCCAGTATTTTGTCTACCCTCACCGCGAAAATTATCGCTACGATGATGGCCAACGCTTTGTCCGTGGAGGAATGCGTCGCCACTATCGCCGCTACCCTGCCGGTGTGCAAGATCCGGGGGGTCGCTTATTCCACGTTTACCATCCTGCGGGTCGGCGCCAACGGGGAAGTGGAAGTGATCCAATACGACAATCCCCATGTGATTCTGCTGCGGGGCGGCAAGAGCTGGGATTATGGGGAGATCGCCGAGACCATAGACCACAAGACCATTTATAAGTCCAAGTTTCATCTGGAGCCGGAGGATGTGCTGGTGGCGGTCAGCGATGGCGCTGTCCACGCCGGCGTGGGCCTGACCCTGAATTTTGGCTGGCGGCGGGAGGAAATCATCGGCTTTTTGGAAACTGTGTACGACAAGGGCTTTACCGCCAAGACCATTAGCGCCATCCTGCTGAATGAGTGCGTGTCCCTTTACGGGGGCAAGCCGGGGGACGATACCACCGTCTGCGCCATAAAAATCCGGCGGCGCTGCCCGGTCAGCCTGCTGATCGGCCCGCCGGCGGATCCGGCGGATTGCTCCAAAATGCTGGCGCTGTTTTTCGCCAAGGAGGGCAAGCATATCGTCTGCGGCGGCACGACCTCGGCTTTGGCGGCGGCGTTTTTGCGTAAGCCCTTGCTGACGGGGCCGCCTAAATATGTCGACCCGGAAATCCCGCCCACCGCCAAGATTGAGGGGGTGGATTTGGTCACCGAGGGCGTGGTGACCATCCATCGGGTATTGGAGTACGCCAGGGATTATTTGGCGGGGAATCGAAATTATACGGAATGGGGTTACAAAAAGGATGGGGCGTCCCAAATTGCCCGGATGCTTTTTGAGGAAGCGACGGATATCAATTTTTACGTAGGGCGGGCGATCAATCCCGCCCATCAAAACCCGGATTTGCCCATCGGTTTCAGCATCAAGATGCGGATGATGGAGGAATTGGCGGATTGTCTGAGGGAGATGGGGAAACGGGTAAAGTCCAGCCATTTTTGAGGCGGGGGGCGAGCGGGGCGCGGGATGCTGGCGCGGGGGGCGAGCGGGCCAAGGCTGCCGCGGGCGCGCGGGCCAAAGCCGCCCCGGGATGCGGGATGCTGGCGCGGGCGAGCGGCGTCCACAGCAACCCCGGGGCGCCTGAGTAAAAGAAGGAGGAAGCTGATTTGAAGGGCATTTTTGACTTGGAGATTGTGAATGAAATCACAAACGAGCTGGGCCGCGACCCCAGCGGCATCATAGGGATTTTGCAGCGGGTACAGGAAACTTATCATTATTTACCCGGGGAGATTTTCCCTTATCTGGCCAGCCAATTGGGGGTCAGCGAGGCCAGAATTTACAGCGTGGCCACATTTTATGAGAATTTTTCCCTGGAGCCAAAGGGGCGGTTTGTGCTCAAGGTGTGCGACGGCACCGCCTGTCATGTGCGAAAGTCCATCCCGATTCTGGAGCGGCTGCGCCGGGAGCTGGGGCTGTCGGAGACCAAGGCGACCACCGACGATCTGGGGTTTACCGTGGAAACGGTGTCCTGCCTGGGCGCCTGCGGTCTGGCGCCGGCGTTGACGGTCAATGATCAGGTGCATCCCGCCATGACGCCGGACAAGGCGGCCCTGCTTTTGGGGGAATTGCGGGCGCGGCTAGCGGCGGAGGCGGGGGACGCGACGGAGGCGGGGGACGCTGGGGCAACGCCGCCGGATCCGCCGGCCGCCGCAGCGATGACGACGGCGCTTGACGCGGGGAAAGGGGATAAGCAGTGATGTTAAACAGCAGAACCGCTCTGTGGGAGGAGCGGGAGGCCTGTCAAAATGCCCTGGCCCGGGAACGGCAAAAAATACTGGTTTGCGCCGGTACCGGCTGCGTGGCCGGCGGGGCGCTGGAGATCTATGACCGACTGGTGACGCTGCTGCGGGAGCGGGGCGTCGCTTGCGACGCCGAGCTAAAGCCGGAGGGTCTGGGCGGGGAGCGGCCTGTGGGCGTGAAGAAAAGCGGCTGTCACGGCTTTTGCGAAATGGGTCCGCTGGTTTTGATCGAGCCGGAAAATTATTTATACACCAAGGTCAAGCCGGCGGATTGCGAGGAAATTGTCGCCAGAACGGTGCTGGCGGGCGAGCACTGCGCCAGGCTGGCTTATCAAAAGCAGGGCCGGATTTATCCCCGGCAGGAGGATATTCCCTTTTATCATAAACAAACCCGTTTGGCACTGGAGCATTGCGGCCGGATCGACGCCACCTCGATCCGGGAATATCTGGGCATTGGCGGTTATGCCGCCTTTGAGAAAGCCTTGTTTGAGATGACGCCGGCGGCGGTGATTAAAGAGGTCGGCGACGCCAATCTCCGGGGCCGGGGGGGCGGCGGTTTCCCCACCGGCCGGAAATGGACCCAGGTGAGAAACCAGCGGTCGGGGCGGAAATACATTGTCTGCAACGGCGATGAGGGGGATCCGGGCGCTTTCATGGACAGGAGTATTATGGAGGGAGATCCCCATCGGGTGCTGGAGGGTATGCTGATCGCCGGTTTGGCCTGCGGCGCCGGGGAAGGATACATTTATGTCCGAGCGGAATATCCCCTGGCTGTAAGCCGGCTGCGGGCCGCCATTGAGCAGGCGGAGGAATATGGGCTTTTGGGCGAGAATATCCTGGGCGCCGGATTTAGCTTTCACCTGCGGATTAGCCGGGGGGCGGGCGCCTTTGTCTGCGGCGAGGGCAGCGCCTTGACCGCGTCCATCGAGGGCAAGCGGGGGATGCCCAGGGTGAAACCGCCCCGGACGGTGGAGCATGGCCTGTTTGATCAGCCGACCGTGCTGAATAATGTGGAGACCTTCGCCAATGTGCCGCTGATCATTCAACGGGGCGCCGCCTGGTACAGAGGTATCGGCCCGGAGAACAGCCCTGGCACCAAGGCGTTCGCCCTTACCGGCAATATAGAGAATACCGGCTTGATCGAGGTGCCCATGGGCACCAGCCTGCGAGAGGTGGTTTTCGATGTGGGCGGCGGTATGAGGGGCGGCGGCGAGTTTAAGGCGGTCCAGATCGGCGGCCCTTCGGGGGGCTGCCTGACCGAGGCGGATCTGGATTTGCCCCTGGATTTTGACTCGCTGAAAAAGGCCGGGGCGATGATCGGCTCCGGCGGGCTGGTGGTAATGGACAATCATACCTGCATGGTGGAGATCGCCCGGTTTTTTATGCGCTTTACCCAAAACGAGTCCTGCGGCAAATGTGTCCCCTGCCGGGAGGGCACCAAAAGGATGCTGGCGATTTTGGAGCGTATCGTGGCCGGTGAGGGGCAGGAGGGGGATATTGATTTGCTGCTGGAATTGGCCGACACCATTTCCGCCACCGCCCTGTGCGGTTTGGGCAAGACCGCCGCTCTGCCGGTGATCAGTACCGTCACCCGCTTCCGGGCGGAATACGAGGCCCATATCAGGGAGAAACGCTGTCCGGCGGGCAGCTGCCAAAAGCTGAAAAGGATCAGCGTCGATCCGGCGCTGTGCAAGGGCTGTGGCAAATGCGCCAGGATTTGCCCGGTCGGGGCGATCAGCGGCAAGGCGCGGGAGCCTTATCGGATCGATGGCGGCAAGTGTGTTAAATGCGGCGCTTGCGAGGCCGCCTGCCCCTTTGGGGCTATCAGGGAGGGATGAGTTTATGAGCGTAAACGCTAGTCCGGAACGGGATTACCTGTTTATTGACGATATGCCGGTGGAGATCGCCGGCGAGAAAAATCTGCTGGAGTTGATCCGCAAGGCCGGCGTCAAGCTGCCTACATTTTGTTATCATTCCGAGCTGTCGATTTACGGCGCTTGCCGCATGTGCATGGTGGAAAATCAGTGGGGGGAGATGGAGGCGGCCTGTTCCTCCCCGCCCCGGCCCGGCGCGCGGATTCGCACCAATACGGAGCGGCTGCGTAAATATCGCAAGATGATTCTGGAATTGCTGCTGGCCAATCATTGCCGGGATTGCGTCACCTGCCGGAACAATAAAAAGTGCAAGCTGCAGGATCTGGCGGAGAGCTTCAATATCCCGGGGGTGCGTTTTCCCAATACCGCGCTGACGCCGAAAATCGACGACTCGTCTTTGTGCGTCACCAGGGATCAAAATAAGTGCATTCTTTGCGGCGACTGCGTGCGGATGTGCAATGAGGTTCAGGCCGTAGGCGCTATTGATTTTGCCCACCGGGGGGCCAAAATGACTGTCAGCGCCGCTTTTGACCGGCCCCTGGCGGACTCGCCCTGCGTGGGTTGCGGGCAGTGCGGCGCTGTGTGCCCCACGGGGGCCATTGTGGTGCGGGACGATACCGACAAGGTGTGGCGGTTTCTGAATGACGCGGGGGTCAAGGTCACGGCGCAGATCGCGCCGGCTGTGCGGGTCGCTGTCGGCAAGGCTTTTGGCCTGCCGGGCGGGGAGAACGCCATGGGTCTGATCGTGGCCGCCTTGCGGCGGCTGGGGTTTGACGAGATTTATGATACCGCCGTCGGCGCCGATCTGACGGTGCTGGAAGAAGCCAATGAGCTGTTGGGGCGGTTGGAGCGGGCGGCGGCGACAGATGCCGGGGGCGGGCCTGGCGACCAGGACGGGACTGGCGCCGGGAGCGGGCCGTTGTTTACTTCTTGCTGCCCCGCCTGGGTCAATTATTGCGAGAGAAATTATCCGGAACTGCTGCCGCATGTGTCCAGCTGCCGCTCCCCCATGCAAATGCTGGCGGCGGTGGCGCGGGAACGGGACAGCGTTTCCAGCCGGCGTCTCGCTCATGTGGCGGTGATGCCTTGCGCGGCGAAAAAATTTGAGGCCGCCAGGGAAGAGTTTAAAATTGACGGGGTACCGCTGGTGGATTGCGTGATCACTACCCAAGAATTGATTCGTATGATCCGGGAGGCGGGCATCGTATTTTCCGAGCTGGAGCCGGAGGCGGTGGATTATCCCCTGGGCGCCCGCACCGGGGCCGGGGTCATCTTCGGGGTCGCCGGCGGCGTTACGGAGGCGGTGCTGCGACGGCTGGCCGCCGACAAAAGCCGGGCCGCCCTGCTGACCGTCGCCTATCAGGGCGTGCGGGGGCTGAGCGGCGTCAAGGAGGCGACGATAAAAGTAGGGGAGCGGGAAATCCGGATCGGGATGGTCAGCGGCCTGGGCAACGCTGCGGCGCTGATCGGGAGGATCAAGGCCGGGGAGCGCTATGATTTTGTAGAGGTAATGGCCTGCCCCGGCGGCTGCGTCAGCGGCGGCGGGCAGCCTTACGCCCGGCAGCCGGAAAAAGCGGAGCGGGCCAAGGGCCTGTACGCCATTGATCAGGTCAGCCATCTCAGGCGGTCGGAGGAAAACCCGCTGATGATGTCGCTGTATAACGGTGTCCTGCGGGGCAGGGTGAAGGAATTACTGCATGTGCGCTATGGCGGCGGCCAGGCATATGCCGGGGGTCAGGGCGCGGGGCGAAAAGGAGAGGCGGAAGTATGATTGAGGTGAGTGTTTGCATCGGCAGCTCCTGCCATCTGAAGGGCGCTTACAATATTATTCAGGCGTTTCAGCAGATGATTGAGGAAAACGGGCTGCATGATCAGATCGAGTTTAAGGCCAGCTTTTGTATGCGGCAATGTCAAAACCCTGGCGTGGCGGTCTCCGTCGGACGGCAGGTTCATTATCTGGCGCCGGAGGACGCCCGGCGCTTTTTCGCCGCCGAGATTCTGGGCGCCTGAGGGCAACTTGGGGATGGCGGCGACAATAAGCAAAATTATTCTAAAGTATCCCCCGTCGCAGGGAGAGCAAAAAAATCCGCCATCCCTTGTTATATAAGGGCTGGCGGGCGATTAGCGCTGGTGAGCCATCCGCGACTCGAACGCGGGACACCCTGATTAAAAGTCAGGTGCTCTGCCAACTGAGCTAATGGCTCCTGGTTTCTCTCCCAGACCGTAGCATTATAGCAGGATATTCCCGCCTTTGTCAACTGAGGCGCCCCGAAAAAAAAGCCCGTCGGAAACGGCAAAAAAGCGACAAAAAACGGCAAAAAAGCCTCAAACAGAAAAATATTATCTTACTTTTTCCGGGTGGGCATGGTATAATGATGTAATATTATCAACAAATAAATCTAATGCCTGGTTATTTTACCACTACGCGCCAGAGGAGACGGGAGCCGCCATGTTTAAAAATTTGGGTTTGCGAACAAAAATATTTTTTCTGGTATCCACAGTCGTAATCGTTTCTTTCGTATTGCTCACTATTATAGTTTCTTATAAATCTTACGAGATGGCTAAGAAGGACGCTTTCAACCTGGCGCAGGAGACGGCTGACAAATACAAAAACGAGATCATCGCGGAACTGCAGGGCGCCCGCATCACGGCGGAAACGCTGGCTACCGTGTTTGAGACGCTGAAAAGCCATGACCTCACCGACAGGGATATGATGAATGATATCCTGAAAAACGCCCTGGCGGAAAAGGAATATATTACCGCCTTTTGCATAGCCTATGATCCCGACGCGCTGGACGGGCAGGACGGGCGGTATGCCGGGGTAGAGCCCGCCTATGACGAGACGGGGCGATACGCGCCTTATTGGAACAAGTTGGGCGGCAATATCGCTGTGGAGCCTCTGTACGATATTGATATCGCGGATTGGTATATCGTGCCCAAGACGGAGCGGCATGAGTATATTACCGACCCTTATCCCTATGAGGTGCAAGGCCATCCCGTGATGCTGGCCAGCTTGGTTTTCCCCATTGTTTATCAGGAGCGGTTTATCGGCATTATTTCCTCCGATATCGTCCTGGACAAGTTGCAGGAAATGGTTTCCAAAGTAAACCCCTATGGGCAGGGCGGCTATACGGAGATCTTTTCCAACGCGGGCGCCGTGGTGGCTCATCCCGACAAAGACTATTTGGGGAAGGATCTGACAGAGGCGCTGGCTTATGAGATGGTGAGCGCCGCCGGTGGGGCGGGCCTGGATTTGTCCCTGATGACGCCGGAGCTGGCCCAGGAGACGCTGCGGAGGGATCCTGACCGCTTGGGGTACGCGACGGCGGCGAAAGAGGCCATCCGCGACGGCGAGCCGTATACCGACAGCAGTAAGGATTTTTACACGGTTTATATGCCGATTCAATTCAGTAGCGTCACCAATCCCTGGTCGGTGGCGGTGAGCATCCCCATGAGCCAGATTCTGGATAACGCCAACGGTATCCGCGATTACGTGATTATAGTCTCGCTGATAGCTATTTGCGTCATCGCTCTCATCCTTTATCTGATCGCCAAAAATGTGACCAAGCCGATACTGATTTTGTCGGACACCGCCAAGATCCTGGGCGAGGGCAATTTTGACACGGAGGTGCCCCTGATACAAAGCAACGACGAGATCGGCGATTTGTCAAAGGCGTTTAAGTTTATGGCGGCCAAGATCAATGAGCTAGTCAAGGAAATGCAGCAATACGCGAAGACTCTGGAGGAGAAAAATGTCTACTTAAATCGGCTGAATGAGTTGAAAGACGAGTTTTTGGCCAATACATCCCATGAGCTGCGCACGCCGATCAACGGCATCATCGGCATCGTCGAGTCCATGATCGACGGGGCCACCGGCCCGCTCAGCGACGGCCAGAAATACAACCTGGCGATTGTCTCCAACAGCGGCAAGCGGCTTTCCAATATGATCAATGATATTCTGGATTTCACGAAGCTGAAAAACCAGGAGATTGTCCTGCAAATCAAGCCCATCGATCTGAAAACTATTGTGGATACGGTGATTATCCTGTCAAAGCCGCTGATCAAGGGGAAGGAGCTGACGCTGGTCAACGAGATCGACGAGTCGCTGACGGCCGTCAACGCTGACGAGAACCGCATTCAGCAGATCCTTTACAACCTGATCGGCAACGCGATCAAGTTTACCGAAAAGGGTAAGGTTAGCGTATCCGCGCGGTTGGAGGGCGGCATGACCGCTATATCGGTGGAGGATACGGGCATTGGTATCGCGGCGGATAAATTCGAGCGGATTTTTGAGTCCTTTGAGCAGGCCGACGGCTCCACGGCCAGGGAATACGGCGGGACAGGGTTGGGGCTGTCGATTACCAAAAAAATTGTGGAGCTGCACGGCGGCGCCATAAGCGTCGAGTCCAAGCTGGGCGAGGGCTCCAAATTCACGTTTACCGTGCCGACCTCAAACGTCAAAAGCGACGATATCGTCGCCGCGGTCGGCTCCAAAGTGGTGGATATAGAGGACTTCGCCGCAGCTATGCCTACGGCGGCGGAGCGGGACGGGGACGGGGCGGCCGATGAGAGCGGCCGTCGCGTCCTGATCGTTGACGACGAGCCTGTCAATATACAGGTGCTGAATAATTTGCTGAAAATGCGGGATTACGCCGTGACGGCGGCCTACAACGGCGCTGACGCCCTGCGGCTGATCGAGGAAGGGGAAAAATTCGATCTGATCCTGCTGGATGTTATGATGCCTAAAATGTCCGGCTATGAGGTTTGCCGGCATTTACGGGAAACCTATACCCTCTTTGATCTGCCGATTGTGATGCTCACCGCGAAAAATCAGATTCAGGATATTCTCCTGGGCTTTCAATCAGGCGCCAACGATTATATCCAAAAGCCTTTCGATAAAGAGGAATTATTGGCCAGAGTGCGGACGCTGCTGGAGTTAAAGAGCGCGATGTCGGCGGCTATGGCGGCCAACAAGGCCAAGAGCCTCTTTTTAGCCAATATGAGCCATGAGATTCGCACGCCGCTGAACGCTGTCGTGGGTCTGGCCAATCTGCTGCGCAAGACCTCGGTGGATGATCGGCAGCGGGATTATACGGAAAAAATGCGCCATGCCGCCAAGTCCCTGCTGAATATTATCAGCGATATCCTGGATTTCTCCCAAATGGACGCCGGCCAAATCAAACTGGAGCATACCAATTTTGATATGAGGCAGCTGCTGGATGGACTGGAGGATTTCTTCCGGGAGGAGAACGCCGGCTCGCCCGTCGGCTTGCGCTTCATTGTGGAGCCGGAGTTGCCCGCCGCGCTGATCGGCGATGCCCGGCGGTTGAGGCAGATTTTGATCAATCTGCTGGATAATGCCTACAAGTTTACGCCGCGAGGCGAAATCACGGTTCGGGTCGCCGCGGTCCAGCGGAGCGAGACAGGCGTGACGCTGAATTTCTCTGTGGCGGACACCGGCATTGGCATGAGCCAGAAGCAAATGGATGAGATTTTCTCCGTCTTCAATCAGGCCGACAATTCCTCTACCCGCAAATATGGCGGTACCGGCATTGGCCTGACTATTACCAGGCATCTGGTGGCGTTGATGGGCGGCGAGATCGCCGTCGCCAGCGAGGAAGGAAAGGGCACGACTTTCACCTTTTCCTGCCCGTTCCCCTTGGCCGAGCCGCTCCCCTTACCGCTGGCGGCGGTGGGAGCGATCGCGGCGGGGGCGGCCGGGGACGGAGCGGCCGCCTGCGGCGGAGCCGGAGCTAAGGATGGAGCGGCCGGTGCCGGGGCGGCTGAGGGCGGCGGGGCGCCGCCGGCGGATAAAAACGCGATCTTGCGGGGCTTGCGGGTTTTGCTGGTGGAGGATAATGAGATCAATGCCATGATCGCCACGGAATTGCTGACTTCCGTCGGCATTGAGGTCACCGGGGCGGAAAACGGCAAGGAAGCCCTGGAACGGCTGGCCGAGGCCAGCCAGGCCAGGGGCAATCCGCCCTTTGATTTGGTGCTGATGGATCTGCAGATGCCGATCATGGACGGTTATGAGGCCACCCGGATCATCAGGGGGATGCCGGAATATCAGGCGTTGCCCATTTACGCGCTGACCGCCCACGCTCTCCCCGAGGAACGGGAACGCTGTTTTGCCCTGGGCATGAGCGAGCATTTGACGAAGCCCATCGACACAGAAATATTTTATGAGGCACTGCGGGACGTCGCCAAGACCAGGAAACCGCCGGCGGCTTGACAGCGGGATGTTTTGGAGGGTGTGATGTGATTGTTGTATGACAGTGTGGCCTATACGCTCAATACGGCGGAGCATTTAATCCGTTCTCTGGACGCTGATTTGCGGGCAGGCGAAATAGCGCCGGCCGATGGGATAGCGAGGCTGGAGCAGTTGTCCGCCGCCGCCAAAAGCGTGGGTGAGAGGGTGTATTTTCGGGATTTAATCAAGGCGCTGACCGAGGGGAAAACCGGGAAACTGTTTCGGCCCTCGGAAAAATACGCCGAGGTTTTGGAGGAATTGGTGCGGTATGTGCGAATGCTGCGGGGCATGAAAAAAATGCTGGATGAGGAGGACAAGTTTTTGGCCGCCAGCAAAAAGGGCGGCGATTGGGGTTAGGAAGTGACGAGTCCCTAACGACGCTTGGCTCAAGAAGGGACGCTTGGCTCAAGGAGACGCGCCCGGCTCAAAAGCGGAAATACAAAAAGGGATTGTAGCTGGAATCTACCAGATACGCCACCGACAGCAGCAAGCCGAATAACAGTAGCGCCGGCCGCAGGCAGGCGCTTTGTTTTGGCCATTTCGCCGTCAGCCTGGCCCAAAGGGCGGCGGGCAGGGGCGTCGCGGCCAGGATCGCGGCCAGCAGGACGCCGCCAAAGGAGCTGAGAGCGTACAGGATGGTGTCATTGGCCAAACTGATCGCGCCACCCAAGCCGGCCGCGCCTAAGCTAGCCGCGCCCAAGCCGGACGGGTCAAGGCCCGCCGGCGCCAGGCCGACCAGGGCCCCGGCGAACCGCAGCAGGTCGCCGGTATCCTCAAAAACAAATAGTGTCCAGCCGGTCATAACCACCAGCAGGGTATAGGCATGGCCCAGCCAGCCCGGCTTTCGCGCCAGCCACCGGCCCCACAGGCTTTTTTCCCCGGCCAGAAATAAAAAATAGTACAGCCCCCAAAACAAATAGTTCCAGCTGGCGCCGTGCCAAAGCCCGGTGGCGGCCCAGACGATCAGCAAATTGCGCAGGGTTTGGGCCTGACCGCCCCGACTGCCGCCCAGAGGGATGTACAAATATTCCCGAAACCAGGTGCCCAGGCTGATATGCCAGCGCCGCCAAAATTCTGTGACGCTACGGCTGATATAGGGATATTGGAAATTAGGCTCAAAATAAAAGCCAAACATCCGGCCCAGGCCCACCGCCATATCGGAATAGCCGGAGAAGTCAAAATAAAGTTGCAGGCCAAAACCGATGATCCCGCTCCAAGCCGCCAGCCAGGTCATTTCCCCGGCCGGTAGCGCCCGGATCTGATCCCAAAACAGGCCGATATTATTGGCCAGCAGCACTTTTTTCGCCAGGCCCACCACAAATAGCCCGGCGCCCCGGCCTAAAAGGGCCAGGTTTTCCCGGCGCCTGATCAGTTGCTCGGCGATGGTGTTATAACGGACGATGGGGCCGGCGATCAGCTGAGGGAACAACGCGACATAAGCGCCGAAGCTGAGGAAATTCGGCTGGGTCGGCGCCTGGCCACGATAGACGTCTATGACGTAGGACATGGTTTGAAAGGTATAAAAGGAGATGCCCAGGGGCAAGGGCAAAGTCCAGGCCGTCGGCGGCCGGCCGCTGAGGGCGGCGACGCTCTCCAGCACCAGGCCGCCGTATTTGAAAAACCCCAGCAGCGCCAGATTGACCGCCGACGCCAGAATTAGCGCGGCCCTGGCCTTGACCCTGTCTTTTTCCCAGCGCCGCAGCAGCAAGCCGGCGGCCCAGCCGGCGGCGGTGGTAAAAAGCATCAGGAGCACATAGACCGGCTCCCCCCAGGCGTAAAAAAACAGGCTGACAAAAAAAAGCAAGGGGTTGCGCCAGGCTTTGGGCGCCAGATAATAAGCCACCAATACGATGGGCAGAAAATAAAATAAAAAAAGCAGGCTGGAGAATACCAAAGCCCTTAACCTCCGCTATTATTTCCGAGTTATTATTTCAGGGATATTATTTACTTGTTATTTCCGAGGGTTATTTCAGGGTTGAGCGCAAAAACAGCCTGGTTCGCTCCTGCTTTGGCGCGTCCAGCACTTCCGCCGGGCTGCCTTCCTCGGCGACCCGGCCCTGATCCATAAAGATCACCCGGCTGGCCGCTTCTCTGGCAAAGCCCATCTCATGGGTCACCACGATCATGGTCATCCGCTCCGCCGCCAGCTGTCGGATCACCTCCAGCACCTCGCCGGTCAATTCCGGATCCAGCGAGGAAGTTGGCTCGTCAAAAAGCAGCAGCTCCGGCTCCATCATCAAGGCCCGGGCAATCGCCACCCTTTGCTGCTCCCCGCCGGAAAGCAAGGCGGGGTAGGCGGTGTCCTTGTGGGCCAGGCCTACCTTGCGCAGCAGCCGGGCGCAACGTTCCTCCAGGGCGTCGGCGCGCTCTTTTTTTACCAGTCGGGGCGCCAATTTCAGGTTGTCCCGCACATTCAAATTGGGGAACAAATTGAATTGTTGAAAGACCATGCCCATTTTTTCCGTCGCCCGCCGGACTTCCTTTTTGCTCCGATAATGGCCGTCCTCCATCAGGACGACGCCGCCAGCTGTGATGGAGCCGCCGTCGGCCTGCTCCAAATCGATCAGGCAGCGGAGCAACGTGCTCTTGCCGGAGCCGGAAGACCCGATGACGGCGATGACCTCGCCGGCCGTCACCTGAAAAGAGATATCCCGCAACACTTCCTGCTCCCCGTAGGCTTTGCGGAGATGCTTGACCTCAATTACCGCCATGGCGACCTCCCTGGGCATCGCTACAATTATTTTCCCCTTGTTTTGCCTGGGCGTACTTTCCCCTTATTTTTCCCGGAGGCGATAACGGGCCTCCAGTTTTTTGAACACCAGCGTCACCGCGAAGACAATGACCAAATAAATCAGCCCGGCGAGCACATAGGCCGCGGGGTTGGAATCCCGGCTGACTGTGGCTTTCGCCCCGTGCATCAATTCCGCTAAAGCGATCACGTAGGCCAGGGAGGTATCCTTGACCAGGGTGATGGTCTCGTTGGTGATACCGGGCAGCGCTACCCGAATCATTTGGGGGATAACCACCCTGGTCAGCGTCTGGGGCCGGCTCAGGCTCAAAACCTGGCAAGCCTCATATTGCCCTTTGGGTACCGCCAAAAAGCCGCCCCGAAATATCTCCGCGAAATAAGCGGCGTAATTCAGCGCGAACGCGAATATCGCCGCCGTCAGCCGATTGAAACGCAGCCAAGGGCCTACCACCGGGATAAAGGGCAGGCCGTAATAGACAAACATCAATTGGAGCATCAGGGGTGTGCCCCGCATGATATAAATGTATATTTCCATCAGCCAGGTAAGGGGCCTGAAACGGCCCCTTACCAGCAAAGAAACCAAAAAACCCAAGGGTAGGGATAAGGCCAGCGTCATGATCCATAAAAACAGCGTCATCTTGGCGCCTTCCAGCAGAAACGGCAGGATTCCCGTGAAATAGGCCATGCTCGCCGGCCTCCTTTGAGCAATTTATTTGATCATAATGTCCTCCCCGAACCAAGCCCGGGAAATCTCGCCCGCCGTGCCGTCGGCCACCATCTGATCCAAAGCGCCCTGTACCTCGTCCCGCAGCGCCGTATTGCCTTTTTTGAAGCCGATGCCATATTCCTCCGCCGCCAGGGACTCATCCAGCAAAATCAAATCCTGAAAAGCGTCCGTGGCCAGATAATACCGGGCCATAATCTCGTCGGCTACTACCGCGGCCAGCCGCCCGGCCTTTAGGTCGTTGAGGGCGTCCACATTTTGGGGATATTCGCTGATCATGTTGACCATGCTGGCCAACTCATCCGCGGTGACGGCATCCAGAGCCGAGGAGCCTTTCTGCACACCGATCTCCATTCCGGCCAGATCCGCCTTGCCGCCGATCCCGCCGTCGGCGGCGACCACAATGACCTGATTATTGGCGATATAGGGGTCTGACATCTCCATGCTCTCCAGGCGGGCGGCGTTGATGGTGAAGCCGTTCCAGATACAGTCGATGTTGCCGCTGCTCAACTCCATTTCCTTGGAGTCCCAGTCAATGGGCTGCGGCACCAGTTCCCGGCCCAAACGGGCGGCTACTTCCTTGGCCAGATCCACGTCAAAGCCGACGATCTCGCCCGCGTCGTCCCTGAATCCCATGGGAGCGAAGGTGTCGTCCAGGCCCATGATCAGCTGGCCGCCCGCCGTCCCGCCCTGGCTTTGGCCGCCGTCGGCGGGGGTGCCGCCGTCAGCCGGGCCGTCGCCGCTTTGTGTCCCGGAGCCGCCTTGCCCGCCGCAGCCGGCCAGGCCGACGGTAGCCAGCCCCAGTAAGAGTAAAAGCAGTATACCGATAGTTAATCCTTTTTTCATGATCATGTTCATCATTACCTCCTTTTGGTGGCACAAATAAGTGTCACAAAACCCTAGATCACTTTACTGAGTTAAACAAATAAAGCAGACGGGCGCATACTGATCTTAGCATGATCCGAGGGGAAAGTCAAAGTCAAAAAAAGATTTACAAATACAACTAAATGTTGTATTATGGTTGTAAAGCCGGTTGTAGAAGCGAGAAGCGAGAAGCGAGAAGCGAGAAGTGAGAAGTGAGAAGTGAGAAGTGAGAAGTGAGAAGCGAGAAGCGAGAAGCGAGAAGGGGGGATTATATTGCCGCCGCGGTTTCAGCAGCGTCTAAAGGCGTTGCGCAAAGAGAGGCGCGTCACCCAGACAGCTTTGGCCCGGGCGCTGGGGCTTTCCCAGCAGGCGGTGGCCAAGTGGGAGAGCGGCCTGTCCTCACCTGATCCCGATATGCTTTCGCGGCTAGCGGCTTATTTTGGTACAGGCGCGGACATCCTGCTGGGGTCGGGATCGCCGGCGGCGCCGGCGGTGCCGGCGAAGCCGGCGTCGTCAGGTTCGGGATGGTCGGGTTCGGCGTCGCCGGGCCTGGCGCCGCCGGGTTTGGAGTTGCTGGAGTTCGCGCCGGCGGAGCAAAAATTGGTGCCGGTACTGGGCGAGGTGCGAGCCGGCTTTGGCCTGCCGGCCCTGGAGGAAGACCTGGGCGCGGCGCCGGCGGCGGTGAGGGATCCGGAGCGATATTTCTATTTGATTGTCCGGGGAGACTCTATGGAGCCCAGGATCAGGGAAGGCGATCTGGCGCTGGTTCGCCGTCAGCCGGCGCTGGACGACGGTGATTTGGGCGTCGTTGTTTACGGCGACGGGGAGGGCGCGCTGAAGCGTTTTCATCGCAAGGGCGACGCCGTGGCGCTGCAGTCGTTTAATCCGGCTTATGAGACGCTGCTTTTGGCCGGGGAGGACTTGGAGCGGCTATATATTATCGGCAAAGTAGTGGAGACCAGGGCCAGATGGTAAGGACTCGTCAAATAATAAATTGAGGGAATTTCTCGCCGCGATTTCGTCGTCAGGCAAGGCGGAGGAAGGAGGCATACCCGGGGCGGTATGGCGACTGACGACAACGCGGCCTGGCGGCGAAATAGCAAGCGAAAAACATCAATTTATTGTTT
>JAISDE010000123.1 GCA_031265035.1 Peptococcaceae bacterium
AGCGTGCTGTGGGCTATCAACCGGGGTATCATCGGCGGCCGGCCGGAGGGGATCTTCGATCCCCGCTCGGCGGCCACCAGGGCGGAGACAGCCGCCATGCTGCGCCGCCTGGATCGGGCGGCGGCGACAGCGGCGGCCCGCTAAGACGTCGCCCCCGGGCAGGCCACAGAAGACGCGGATTCTGGGATCATGAAACAAGTTCAGGACAGGCCCCGGCGCTACGCGCCACACAGAATGACAGGATCAGACAAGGCCGGGATGACGAGAAGATCAACTCTCGTCATCCCGGCCTTTTAGCGGCTGCCCATACCCTGCTCTCAACGAAGCCGCAGGCTTACCTCGGCGGAACGCAAGACGCGGCGCTCCCCCGCCTCGTCCTCCACCACCAAAAAGCCCAACTCGTCCAAATCCATCGCCGTCCCCGCCGTCAGACGATCGTCCCCCTCGATCAAGATCCGCCGGCCCAGCACACAAGACCGCTGGCGGGCCTCCGCGATCAGGCTGGCGCCGCGGCCCGCCGGATCCGCCTCCAATTCCCGGGTCAGCGCCAAAAGCCGATTGATCATAGCCGCCGCCAGCCGATCCCGGGAAACGGGCGCCGCCACCAAATCGCCAATAGCGCCGGCTTTATCCGCCAACTCCGCCGGGAAGCCGTCTTTGCCCGATTTTACATTGACGCCCACGCCGATCACCACAAACCCCATACCAAACCCTATACCGCCACTTTCCCAATCGGCAACCGCTTCCGTCGAGATCCCGGCGATTTTTTTGCCCGCCAGGTAGAGATCGTTGACCCATTTGATCTCTACCCGACAATCCGCCAGCGACTCTATCGCCTGAGCCGTCGCTGCCGCGGCCGCCGTGGTCAGCCAAATAGCGTTTTCCCCCCGCAGTCGGGGCCGTAAAATTACGCTCAAATATACGCCGGCCGCCGGCGGCGAAAAAAACGTCCTGTTTTTCCGCCCTCGTCCTTTCGTTTGCTCATCAGCAATAATTACCGTGCCAGCCGGCGCCCCGGCCAAAGCCTTTTCCTTGGCCAGATCATTGGTTGACCCGAGGCAAGGAAAAACCTCGACCAAAGCCGGATCAACCCCGGCCCACAAATGAGGCGCGATGCCCGCCGCCGAGAGCGAGTCGGGATTTTCCCGCGGTATATTCTCCCTTGTGGACATTATTCTAGACCACCAAACCGGCGTCTTCCGGCAAACCCAGCATGAGATTCATGTTTTGGATCGCCGCCCCGCCCGCTCCTTTGCCTAAATTATCCAAACGGCAAACTAAAATTATCCTTTCCCCATTGCCCAACAGCAAAATCTCCGCCCGATCCGTGTCGTCACAAGCCATCACATTAACATAACCCTTTGCCAAACAATCATTTTTTTCCCAAGGCAAGACCTTTACGAAGGGACAATTCTCATACCGCTCGCTCAAAACTTCCTGGATCAATTCCGGCCCCACCTTGCCGCCGGGCCGGTCGGGCCGGCGCAGCAAAGCGGGGAATAAAGGCGTAAACATCGCCAATCCCCTGGGGAAATCCGCCACAATAGGCGAAAAGATCGGCGGGCGGCTGAGGCCGGAATATTTGTGCATCTCCGGCAAGTGCTTATGCTCCTGGCTCAGAGCGTACTGCCTTGGCGCGTCATAATCCGGCCGGGCGGCCGGGCGGTCGGGCGCCTCATATTCCTCGATCATCCCCTTGCCGCCGCCGGTGTAGCCGGTGATACTGTGGCAGCTGATGGGGTAATCCCGGGGCACGATCCCGGCGGCTACCAAGGGCGCCAGCGGCAGGAGAAAGGCTGTGGCGTGGCAGCCGGGATTCGCCACCAAGCGAGCGGCGGCGATTCGCTCCCTCGCCCCATCTGATAGCTCCGGCATACCGTAGACCCAGCCCGGCGCTACCCGGTGGGCGGTGCTGGCGTCGATAATTTTGGTGTGGTCATTGTCCGGCCGCAACAGCGTCACCGCCTCTTTGGCGGCCTGATCCGGCAAACACAGAAAGACCGCCGCCGCCTCATTGATATACTCCCGCCGCGCCTGAATATCCCTGCGTTTTTCCGCCGGGATCCGCGAAACCTCCACATAAGGATGCCCCGCCAACCGCTCAAAAATCCGCAAGCCGGTGGTGCCTGATTGCCCGTCCACATATACGGTGAATTTTGCCGCCATAACTTCCAACCCCTCGCTTTTTACAAATCGCCCGCCGCGAAAACAGCGGCGCTCTCCCCGGCCACCCAACCGGTGGAAAAGGCGGCCTGTAAATTATACCCTCCGGTAAAACCGTCGATATCCAGCATTTCCCCGGCCAAATACAGCCCCGCCGCTTTCAGGGAAGCCATCGTTTTGGCGTTGATCTCCGGCAGCGCCACCCCGCCGGCGGTAATAATCCCTTCCGCCGGCGGGCGAGTGCCGATGATCTCCATGGGCAAGGCTTTCAAGACCTGACCCAACCTCAGCCGCTGCCGCCGGGTCAACTCCGCCAGCGGCTGCTCCCCACTCAGGCCGGCCGCCTGGATCACCGCCGGGATCAAAGACCGGGGCAGCAAATCCCCCATGCCATTTTTCAGCTGTTTTTCGCGATAGATGTCAAAATCCCCGCGCAGCCGCTGATCCAAAACCTCTGGCGACAAAGCCGGCTTCAAATCAAGCCGCGCCTCAACAGGCAAGGGCAAGTCCCGCCGATAATAACGGCTGAGGCTCAGGATGATGGGCCCGGTCAGGCCAAAATGAGCAAAGAGCATCTCGCCTTGAAACGATGCCAGACAGCGGGCCGGAGTCTCAGCCACCGGAGCGCCGGTTAGCGCTCCTGCCGTCGGCGCCCCGACCGCCGGCGGCGGCGTCTCCTCAGCCAGTACTCCTGCCACAGCCTCTTCTTGTGCCGGGTCTGTCGGCGCGTCCGCCAGCCCGCCACCGGCCCACAGGGACACCGCCACATTTTTCAGCGTCAGCCCCGCCAGGCCCGATACCCAAGGCGCGTTGGTCAGCAATGGCACCAGAACTGGCCTGGGTTCCACTATCTGATGCCCCATCGCCGCCGCCCAGGCGTAGCCGTCGCCTGTAGAGCCGGTCAAAGGGTAGGTTATGCCGCCCGTCGCCAGCACCACAGCTCCGGCCTGATAAATCCGCGTACCAACCGCCGTCGCCGCCCTCGCGCCGATCACCCTGATCGGCGGCGGCATTTTTCTGCCCTTCCCGCTCGCCCCGGACCGCCGCCTGCTCGCCGCCTCGTCCGGCGCCGCCAATTCCGCCGTCGCGCCGGATTCCTCCGGTTCCGCTCGCTCCGCCCGTCCCGCCGCGGCCACCGCCTCGTCCGGCGCCGCCAATTCCGCCTCGCCGGTTCCCAACCGCGCCGTCAGGATCGCCGTCGCCCGGCAACCGGTATGGATTTCGACGCCCGCCTCCCTGGCCAAAGCCTCCAGCGCCGCCGCCACATCCGCCGCCCGATCAGAAGCGGGAAACAACCGCCCGCCCCGCTCCACCTTTACCGCCACGCCTTTTTCCGCCAAAAGCCGGCAAATGTCCTCGCTGAAAAAACGGGAAAAAGCGCCGTACAAAAAAGCGCCCTGCCGCCCAAACTGGCGGATAAAAGAGGGAATATCCCCCGTATTGGTAATATTGCAGCGACCCTTGCCGGTCAGGCGCAGCTTGCGGCCCAGCTGCTGATTTTTCTCCAGCAAAACAACCCGCGCGCCAGCCCGTGCCGCCCGTATAGCCGCCAAAAGGCCGGCCGGGCCGCCGCCCACCACCAGCACCGTCGCCTTGTCCGCGCCGACCGCCTTGCCGCCAGCCGCCCTGTCCGCGCTAGCCGCCCTGCCCGCGCTAGCCGCCCTGCCCGCGCCAGCCGCCT
>JAISDE010000130.1 GCA_031265035.1 Peptococcaceae bacterium
CTGGCCCTGGCGGCGCTGGGTGGGATGGCGGCGACCGCGGCTTTCTTGATTCTCGCGCTGTCGGGGCGGGCCGCGCCGCCGGACTTGGCCGGGCTTTATCAGGCGGCCGGGGCGCCGGCGCCGCCCATCGCCCGGATCATTATCGGGGCGGACGGGCTGCGAGGTTTTTTTAAGCCCCACAACGCCAGGGCGGCGGCGGATCGGATTGTTTCCGAGGCTATATTTGAGCCGTTGGTGACTATGGGCCGGGACGGCCTGCCGGTAAACGCGCTGGCCGAAAAGGTGGATATTTCCCCCGATGGGCTGACCTATACGGTGACGCTGAGGCAAGACCCGCTTTTCCATAAAGGCCAGACCCTGGACGGGGGGGATGTGGCGGCCTCCTACCAAGCGGCCGCTGGGCGCAACAGCGATCTGGAGATATATCTGGCCGGTATCGTCGGCTGTGAGGATTTTGTTACCGGCAAGACGAGCGCGATAGCGGGGATCCGGGTTTTGGATCCCCAAACGGTGGCCTTTGATTTTCTCGCGGCCCGGTCGGAAAATATTTGGGCGCTGGGCCTGGGAATTCAGGATAAAGAGGACGCGTTGGACGAGGTCAGGTTTCGGGATACCGAGTGGCTGAACGGGACTGGCCCCTACCGGTACGGCGGCTATGACCGGGAACGCCGGGAGATCACCCTTTTGGCCCACGCCGCCTATCATGGCGGGGCGCCGGCGGAGGACGAGATCCGGGTGCGGGACGTGCCGCTTGCCCAGGCGGCGGCGGAGTACCGTCAGGGCAATATTAACCTTTTCTCTTTCGGCTACGACCCGGATTTGCTGGAGCGGCTGGCCGGCGCGGACGACATCGATATTTACGGTTATAACGGGCTGGAATGTTCCTTTCTGGGGCTGAATTGCGCCGGGGAGGTCATGACGGCCGACCTGCGAAAGGCCTTGTATTTTGCCCTGGATAGGGAAGGCCTAGCGGAGCGGGCCTACCAAAACAGGGCGGCGCCCATAGAGCTGCCGCTGCCGCCGGATTCCTGGCTGGCCCACTTGGACGGGCCGGCGAGGGAGACGGGGCGAGGGTCGGGCAGGGCCGACAGATTATTTGCCCAGGCCGGTTATCGGCGGGATCGGGAGGGGCGGCTGATGAAAGACGGCCAGCAGCTGCGCTTGCGGATCGCCGTTCAGGCGGGCGGCCTGGCCCGGGATGAGTTGCCGGAGTTGGAGGCGCGGCTGACGGCTCTGGGGATCGACGTCGAGGCGGCGGTTTACGACAGCGGGGAGTTTCGGGAGGTCGTCTACCAGGAGCGGGCCTTTGACGCTTATTTGCAACAATGGCAGACCAATATTCACGTAGCGGGCAGCAGTGTTTTCGCGGCCCCCACCCATTTGACCGCGGGCGCGGGCTGGGCCAACGAGGCGGCTCTCGCCGCCATGGCGAAAATCCCCGCCGCGGGCAGCTTAGGGGAGGTGGAGACGCTTTATCGGGAAATTATCGCGGCTTACCGCGCCGATCCGCCCCAGATCCCTTTGGTGGCGCGCAAGCGTTTTCTGGCGGCTCACCCGGATATCCAGGGCTTTTCCCTCTCCGCTTTTCAAAGCCCTTTTTGGAATCTGGCCGCGCTTTTTATCAGGGCCTGAGCCGCCGTCATTAGTCATAACATTAATTAATTAATCATTTCATTCAATCACTAATGTTATTATACCTCATTGCTCATACCTCATACCTCATACCTCATACCTCACATATCACGCGGAACACCCCATACCCCATACCCCAGGCATCGTATTTTACGCTTTACGCGCGGGTATAGTCGCGGCAATTTATACAGAAAGTGAATAGGAGGGGCTCAACATGGCAAATCGCATCTATGGTTACGCCAGAACTTTCAGCAAGGAACAGGACATTGCCAGGCAAATCAAGGCGTTACGGGACGCCGGTATCAAGGAGAAGGATATTTTCTCGGACAAGTCGGAGGACAAGGACGCCCCCAAGCCGGAATACCAGCGGCTGAAAAACCAGCTGCGGGCGGGGGATACCATCGTGATCGAGAGCATTGATCAGCTGGGTTGGAATTATCAGGGTATAGCGCTGGAATGGAAAGCCATCACCAAAGATTATAAGGCCAATATCCGGGTTTTGGAAATGTCGCTGCTGGATACGGCCAGCAAGGACGCCAGCCTGCCCCAGGGGTTTGTGGCGGATTTTGTGCTGCAGCTGCTTTCCTATGTGGCGGAGCGGCAGCGGATCAGGATTCGGCGGCGGCAGGCGGAGGGCATCGCGCAGGCCAAGGAGCAGGGCAAGGTTTTTGGCCGCCCCAAAATCAAGCGGCCGCTGAAATTTGATAAAACCTATCATCAATGGATGAATAAGGAGATATCGCTGAAAAAGGCGTTGCAGATTTTGCGCCTGAAACGGACGACGTTTTACAAGTTCGCGCAGGAAATCAGGGCGGCCCAGGCCGGGGCTGATGGCGCCGAGGAAGCCGCGGCGGCTGAGGCGGCCCAGGTATAGGCGGCGCGGCGGAAGTAAAGTTGCCGCGGCGAAAATAAAGTTAACAAATTTCGGCGCGAAATGTAGCGCCGGAATTTGTGTCAACCCCTTATTCCCAGATCATTCATCAATACGGATTGCAGCGCTTGAGAAAAATTTATGCCCTTTTCAAGGGCCGCCGCGTTTAGCCAGGCCGGCAGCGTTACGGTACGATTGACCGAACGCGCTTCCTGTGACAGCCTTACTGCCGGCATGTAAATATCGATCAGCACGGCGCGTTCATCAGACGCCAGCGCTATATCTCGTAACCGCGTTGGGCTGGGAATCTCGTCGCCGTCTTTTTCGAGACACCACAGATGGCCACCGAGGGCGTCCCTGGCCATGTTGAACGCGTCCTGCTCATTTTCGCCGCTGGTAGCGCAACCCGCCAGATCAGGAAACGTCACGGCGATCTCTCGTCCTTCCTCAAAAGTAAAAATAGCCGGGTACACATATTTGTCCTGCTTTTTCATCAGATACCCCTTTCTGTCATGTTAAACGTACAAAACAGTATTTTACGGGAACGACAAACCTGATTGCTTCTCAATGCTTCTCAAGGTTGCTGGTGGTATGTCCTTGCAGGGATGCTTCACCGTCGTTTTACCCGCTTTTTTGGGGTGCTTGAAGTGGTGATGGCTTCCCTCGGCAGTCATCAGATACCAGCCGTCTTCCAGCAGCTTTGAGATAACCTCCCTTGATGAGTAGCTTCTCAAGTAAACCCCCCCTGTCGTAATCATTTTAACACATATAATAATATTTGTCGAGAATTATTGATAAGGTGGTGACGGAATAGCTGCGTTGTAGATTGCCGGGTTGGGCTCGGCCGGGCTGGGAAAATGACTCTGGAGACGCTGCGCCTGCGTCCACCCGTCATTCCGGGCTTGTCCCGGAA
>JAISDE010000197.1 GCA_031265035.1 Peptococcaceae bacterium
CTCGCCAGCCCCGGCACCCTCGCCAGCCCCGGCACCCTCGCCAGCCCCGGCACCCTCGCCAGCCCCGGCACCCTCGCCAGCCTCACCAGCCCCGGCGCCCTCGCCAGCCCCGGCGCCAGCCTCAGCGCCCTCACCGGCGCCAGTCTCAGCGCCATCACCGACGCCAGCGCCGGCGCCCCCGGCGCCCTCGCCGTCAGCCCCCGCCTCCCCGGCGGCGCCCTTTTTCTTGCCGCCAAAGCTGGGCAGCTTCAGCGTCCGGCGCTCGATGGTCCCGTCGGCCTTCTCGATCTCGACGCTCATCTCCTTGATCAGCGCCGCCGCCGCCCCGACGGCGGAAAAAGCCAAAAGCAGCGGGCTGAATAAAATTACCCCCAGCCCTACCACGCCTACGCTGGCCGGGATCTCGATCAGCACCCGTTCCTCCTGTCTCAGCCGCACCTTGGTCACATTGGCTTCCTGAATCACGCCCTTGATCTGCTCGATCAACCCCCGGACAAAATTCTCCGTCGTCTCCTTGTCCCATTTCTTTTCCGGCTCATCCGCGCCGCCCTCGCCCCGCTCCTTTTTCCCGCCGCCGACTACCTCGTCCTCCAGGAAAATCAGCGCCTGAGCCAAGTCGCCGTCGCAGGCGTCCAAAGCGGCCTTAGCCTGAGCATAGGTTACTTGCAGTCTCTCCTTCAACGCGTCCATCTTTGCCAACTCATCCATTGGTCACACCTCCATTTTTTTTAATAAGGGACATGTCCTCATAGGTTTTCCCGCCTGCTGGGAAATCCACCGCCGCAGCAAGCGCCCCAACTCGTCCAGCTGCTCCGGCCCGGCCCGCAACCGATCCAGCTTGTCCAGAGCCAGGTTTTCCAGGCCCTGCCACAGCCCGGCCGCCGCCGCCCCTACCCGAATCCCGTCCGCCGCCGCCCCGCCGCAGTCGCCGCAAAGGAAGCCGCCGGCGCCGGCGGAAAAGGCGGGGAAACCGCCGGTCGTGCCCTTTCGCCCGCAGCGGCAGCAGGCATGAAAGTCCGGGCTGAGGCCCTGCTGCTGAATCAGGCGAATCTCCAGCGCCCGGCACATCAGCTTGTCCGCCCGGGCCGACAGGCCAAAGAAACCGGCCTTGGCCAAGAAATAGAGGCTGTCCTCCGCCATTTCCTCCTGAGCGAAATTTTCCAGCAGTTCCGCCCAATATGCCCCCAGCGTCATACCCTCGTAACTTTGCCGCAAGGGCAGCATCATTTCCAGGCACTCGCTTTGTTGCAGGATATGCAGAGAAGACCTGCCCTGATCCAGCATCATCGCGTTGACACTGTAAGGCTGGGCGCCGCCCCGCAGCTTGCTGGCGGGCTTATACACGCCCTTCGCCACAGCGGTCACCTTTCCCCTGGCTCGGGTCAGCAGCGTTACCAGGCTGTCCGCCTCCCGATATTCCCGCAGCCGCAGGACAATGGCCTCTGTTTTGTATGATACCATATTTTTTTCCTCTGCCGCAATGAATCGCCTATTAAGCTTTTGTTAAATTCCGATTAAAAGACCCGGCCCTGAAACGCTACTCCAGGCCCAACCGCCGCAGCTGATAGGGCTGATTGCGCCAATCCTCTTTCACCCGCACCCAAAGCTGCAAATTGACCTGGACGCCCAGCATCGCCTCGATCTCCCGCCGGGCCGCCGCCCCAATCCATTTTAATGTCCGGCCGCCCTTGCCGATCAAAATCCCCTTTTGGCTGTCCCGCTCCACAATGATCAGGCCGTAAATATCCGTCAAATCCGGACGGCGCTCCACCATTCGCTCCACCAAAACCGCCACGCCGTAAGGCACCTCCTGACGGGTCGCCAGAATCGCCTTTTCCCGGATCATTTCCGCCGCGATCACCCGCTCCGGCTGATCGGTCATTTCCTCCGGGCTGTAGCAAGGCGGGCCGGGCGGCAAGCAAGCCGCGGTGGCCGCCAATAAAGCCGGGACATTATCGCCCAGCAAAGCGGACAAAGGAACAATCTCCGCGAAAGCCCGCCTCTCGCTATAGGCAGCGATGATCGGCAGCAACGCCTCCTTGGGCAGCAAATCCGCTTTATTCAAAATCAAAAACACCGGCCGCTTTATCTCGGCTATCATTTGGAGCAGGCGAGCCTCGCCGGGGCCGAAGTCGGCGGCGGCGTCCACAATATAATAAACTACATCCGCGGCCTCCGCCGCGCCCAAAGCGGTCTCCACCATATTTCGGCCCAGCCGATCCTTGGGCTTGTGGATACCGGGCGTGTCATAGACCACCATCTGCCAGCCGGGCTGGGTCAGTATGCCCATGATCCTGGAGCGGGTGGTCTGGGGCTTGTCGGTGACAATAGCGATCTTTTCCCCCACCAAATAATTCAGCAGCGTGGACTTGCCGGCGTTGGGCCGGCCGATCAGCGCCGCGGCGCCAAAACGGTGTCCCGTACCCGTATCACTCATGCTTTCGCCCCTTCCTATCATCGTCCGCCGCCTCAGGGCGGGGCAGGCGCAGAGCCGCCATAATACCCCGCTGCGCCGCCTCCATCTGGGCCGCCGCCGCCGGCGCCGTATGATCCAACCCCAGCAGGTGCAGCGTACCGTGGACGGTCAAAAAAACCAATTCCCGTCGGGGGCTGTGCCCATAAGCCCTCGCCTGGGCTAATACCCGCTCCAGCGAGATCACGATATCGCCCAAAAGCAAATCCCCCGTCGCGACCCTATCCGCCGTCCAGCCCGACCGGATCGGCGGCGCGCCCGGCATTTCCTCCCCTACGGCAAAAGACAAGACATCCGTAGGCCGATCCACGCCCCGGAAAGCCTGATTCAGCGCCCGGATTTCCCGATCATCGGTCAGCGTCAGGCATACCTCATATCCGCTGTCGCCCCGCAGCCACCTAGTTGTCAGCCTGACCGCCCGCCGCAGCAGCCGCTCCATTTTCCGGGACCAGACCTTCGCCCCGCATAGCGGCTTGATTATCAGCCTCATTTTTTTCTGTCTCCTTTTCCGCGCTCACCGCCGCGCTCACCGCCGCGCCAGCCAATGCCGGCGCCGCCGTCTGCCCGGCGCCCGCGCCCACAGCCGCGCCCGCGCTCGCCGGGGCGGCCTGCCCGGTACCCGCTTCCTCGCCTGTCCCCGGCCCCGCCGTCTGCCCGACGCCCGACTCCGGCTCAACCGCCTCATCGGCGCCCGCTTCCTCGCCCTTCCTCATCACCGCCAGCACGTTGTCCGGATACTCGATCCGGCTGTGATAAATCCCGTTCAGCACCTGGGTAAAGCTTTGGGCGATGACCTTCAACTCGCTGAGGGAAAGCTGGGAATCATCCAACTGCCCATCCATCATCTTGTCGTTGATAATCTTTTTCACCGCCGCCTCGATCTTGTCCCCGCCAATTTTCATAGAGCGGATAGCCGCCTCCGTCGAGTCCGCCAGCAGCACAATCCCCGTCTCCTTGGACTGCGGCCGGGGGCCGGGATAACGAAAATCGCTCTCCTTGACCTTTTCCGGCTCCTCCGCTTCCTCCAGCGCCTTGTGGTAGAAAAACGCCATGATCCCATTGCCGTGATGCTGCTCAATAAACTCCAGCACCTTTTCCGGCAGCCCATTTTTCCGGCCCAACTCCATCCCGTCTTTCACATGGGAGCTGAGGATCAGCGCGCTCAACGCCGGCGTCAGCTTATCGTGGGGATTGGCCTCCCCCAGCTGATTTTCCACAAAAAAGTAAGGCCGTCGGGTTTTGCCCACATCGTGATAATACGCCCCCACCCGCACCAAAATCGGATCCGCCCCGATAGCGTCGGCGGCGGCCTCCGCCAAATTGCCCACCAAAATGCTGTGATGATACGTCCCCGGCGCTTTCAGCAAAAGCTCTTTCAGCAGCGGCTGTCGGGGATTGGCCAGCTCCATCAGGCTGACGTTGGTGGTAATCCCAAAGGCCGACTCCAAAAAGGGCAGGCTGCCATAAGCCAGGATCGGCGAGAAAAAGCCGTTCACCGCCCCCATGATCGCCCCATAAAGCACCGTCATATAAGGAAGACTGTTCAGCGCGCCCAAGCCCACAATCAGCCAGACATTGATCAAAGCGATCATCAGGCCGGCCTTGGCCCATTCCAGCCGGCTGCCGTACCGGCCGACGCCGTAGATCCCTATGGCGCTGCCGGCGAAAGCGACGATAGCGTAAGACAAATTGCCGCCGGCCAAAATACCCACATAAAAGCTGAAAATCGCCGCGAAAAGCACACCCAGCCATTTGTCCAGCAAAATCGCCGTCAATATAGCGCCGACGGCCGCCGGGATCAGATAAGCGATCTGTTCCGCCAGCGCCGGCTCCGGGCTGATATTGATGGCCACGACCAGGCGGGCCAGCAGCAGCACCACCAGGAACAGGAGTGTCATCAAAGAATAATATTTGCTTTCCCGCAGCATTTTCGGCGGGAACAGCCGCAAATACATCATCAAAAGAAACTGAAAGCCCAAAGTGAGGATCACCACGCCCAGCACCATGATATAAGGCTCCCGGCTGCGCTGATAACCCAGCGCTTTCAGGATCTCGATATGGTTGGCGGTCACCACCTCACCCTTGCCGATGACTTTTTGATTGCGGTAAACCGTGTTCAGCACCGGCGACTCCAACCGGGCCGCCTCGTCCCTGGCCCGCAAAGTAGTCTCCTCGTCAAAGATAAAATTGGCTTCCAGATAGATGAAACGAAAAATCGCCTGGAGGAAAGAAACCTGTTCTTCTTGATTGATCCGCAAATACACCTCGTCCAAGATCCGCTTGCGGGCTTCCTCCACTTCCTCCGTCCTGATCCCTTTTGTCCACTGGGCCGCCATAATCCCCACCGCCTCGCCCCGCAGCGCCTGGAGCGTGACTGTATCCAGGCTCAGTATAGCCTCGGCGGTGCTTTCCTTGATTTGCAGCTGCGTTATATAGGGGGCCGCCGCTTCCATCCTGGTCGGCTCAGGCGCCGTCTCGGCAGGCAAATCCTCCCAATCGCCGCCAATGCCAATCCCCCCGTAGTCGTCGCCTCCGCCAGCCGACCCACTCTGGCCACCAACCCCGCCGCCGCCCTGGCTGCCGGTCTCAGCGCCTGTCCCGCCGGCCGCCCCGCCAGGACCGCCAATCCCGCCGCCGCCTGCCCGATCGCCTCCAGCGCCCGCGCCAGCAGCGCCGCCTCCCGCGCCCGCGCCAGCAGCGCCGCCGCCGCCCGCGCCGCCAACCGCCGCCTCAGCCTCAGCCCCGGTCAATTCCCCAACCTCCACCTGGACTGGCTCCGGCCGCGTCTCCGGCAGGGAAAGCAACTCCCCCCAAGCGGCAAAGATCTGATCCACCTGATCCACCTGCCGCTCCAGCACCGCCGTGTCGAAGACAAAAATATCCCCCACCCGCTCGGCGGCGGCCCGGCGATTGGCCTCCGTCCTGGCGGTATCCTCATAGGTAACGCTTTTATCCGCCTCTATCGTCGCCGGCGAGATCTGCCCCTCCGTCACAAAAAAATTCTCCGGCAAATAATAGGACATAAAAATCGCCACCACGCCCACCAAGGCGACGATATTCCAAAACACCGCCCGCCTCACCGAGCTGACCTGGCGCCCGGCCCGCCGCGACTTATTCTCCACGCTCAACGCCACCCCTCACACTCTCTCGCCGGGGAACACCCTCTATTTCCCCCTCGTACAACTCGTATGCCTGAATGATCCGCCGCACCACAGGATGGCGGACGACATCCACCTTGGTCAGATATTGAAAGCCGATGCCGCTCACGCCCTTGAGCACCCGCTGCGCGACGACTAGACCGGAACGGGCCGGCCGGGCGATATCGATCTGGGTCACATCCCCCGTGATCACCGCCCTGGAATTAAACCCGAGCCGGGTCAAAAACATTTTCATCTGCTCCGGCGTGGTATTTTGCGCCTCGTCCAGAATGATAAAAGAATCGTCCAGGGTGCGTCCCCGCATATACGCCAGCGGCGCGATCTCGATCACCGATTTCTCAATGTACCGCTGCGCCGCCTCGACGCCCAAAATATCAAACAGCCCATCATACAGCGGCCGCAGGTAAGGATCCACCTTCTCCTGCAAATCGCCGGGCAAAAAGCCCAGCTTCTCCCCCGCCTCCACCGCCGGCCGGGTCAGGATAATGCGGCTGACCTCCTTATTTTTCAGGGCCGTCACCGCCATTACCACCGCCAGATAGGTCTTGCCCGTACCCGCCGGGCCGATGCCAAAAACGATATCCTCCTCCTGGATCGCCCGCGCGTATTGATACTGGCCGATGGTCTTGGCCTTGATCATCCGGCCCCGCGCCGTGGTCTGCAAGACCCGGTTCAGCGCCTCGCCCAAATCCTTGGCGGCGCCCGCCCGCAAAGTCTCCAGGCAATAAGCGATATCCACCGTCGTGATCGTCTGGCCGCCGGCCGCCAGCGCCCGCAACTGCCCCAGTAAAGCCAGCGCCAGGTTTACCTCGTTTTCTTCCCCGATCAAATGGATCTCGCCGCCCCGGCCCACCACCCGAGCGTTGAGCCGGTCTTCCAAAAATCGCAGATTCCCGTCATTGGCCCCGTATAAATTGGCCGCCAAGCCGTTTTCCGCCCCAAAAGAGGCTTCTATTACCCTGGACAAAACTTTTCCCCCTCGCACCATCTCAGAGCGCAAAGTCAGAATATCACATCTAACGCCGTTTGGAAAGGCGTTTATTTCTGGGCCTCCCCGCCTCGCCCCCCGGCTCGCTTCTCAGGGGCGGGGGTGATTCTTTTTGTACACCTCTTTCAGCCGCTGATCCGACAAATGGGTATAAATTTGGGTAGTAGACACATCGGCGTGGCCCAGCAATTCCTGGACAGAGCGCAGGTCGGCGCCGCCAATCAGCAAATGGGTGGCGAAGGAATGCCGGAAGGTATGGGGGCTAACCTCCTTCTCAATACCCGCTTTGCGGGCCCGCTCCTTCATAATGCGCCAAAACCACTGGCGGCTCAAAGGCTTGCCCCGGCGGCTGATAAACAAGGTACGCTCCGCCGGCTTGCTCACCCAGGCGGGCCGGACGGCGGTCAAATAATTTCTCACCGCCGTTACCGCCTTTTGCCCCACCGGCACAATCCGCTCCTTATTACCCTTGCCGATACAGCGCAAATAGCCCAGGCCCAAATCCACATCCCGCAGCTTCAGGCCAACCAACTCCGACACCCGCAGCCCGCAGGCGTACAACAACTCCAGCATCGCCAAATCCCGCATCTCCACCAAGCTTTTGGGCGGGGTCAGGCTGTCCAGCATCCGAACGATTTCCTCGTTGGTCAGCGCCTTGGGCAACTGGGACAATTGTCTGGGGCCGTCCAAAAAGAGGCCCGGATCGTCGTCAATAAGATTTTCTCTCTTCAAATAACGAAAAAAACCGCGTAAGGCCGTCAACTTCCGGGACAACGTAGCGGCGCTGATCTCCCGCCGGCGCAATTGATGCAGATAACCGGTCAGTAGCGGCAAATCCACCTGATTCCAGGCGGCGGCGCCTTTGCGCTCCAAATAATGAAAAAGATCCTGTACATCACCTTGATAACCCTTGGCGGTGCCTGGCGCCAGTCCTTTCTCCACGATCAGGTATTGGGCAAAGTCCGCGATTTTATTCTCCATAATCCCCCTTATACCTCCAGCAACGCCCGCGCGTGGCGGCGCAGGTCGCCGGAAGCGTCCTGGCCGCCCAGCATCCTGACCAGCTCATCTACCCTGGCCTCCCCGACCAGCGCCCTGATCGCCGTCCTGGTCCTGCCCCGGCTTTCCTCCTTCTCCAGCGCCAAATGCTGGTTCGCCCGGGCGGCGATGACGGCGGTGTGCGTCACGCAGATCACCTGCTGGCTCCGACTGATGGACCAAAGCTTTTCCGCCACCCGTTGGGCGGCCACGCCGCCGATGCCCGAGTCGATCTCGTCAAAAATCATTGTCTCGCAAGCCTCGATCGCCGCCAGCACCCGCTTCATCGCCAGGGTAATCCGGGACAGCTCGCCGCCGGACGCGATCTTCGCCAGCGGCAAAAACGGCTCCCCCGCGTTGGTGGAGATCAAAAACTCCGCGCCGTCGATCCCCTGAGATCCCGGCGCCCGCTCCTCCAAATTGGCGACAAAATGAGCGGCGGCCATGGAAAGGTCAAGAAATTCCCGATCGATCTCCCCCTCCAATCTCGCCTTGATCTCCAGCCGCAGCCGCCGCAGTTCCATAGCCTGGGCCAAATAAGCCTTTTCCGCCGCCGCCGTCTCGGCCGCCCATTCTTCCTCCCGGCTGAAAAACTCCTCCAGCCCCGCCAGATCCTCGGCGATAGCCTGGCGATGGGCCAGCGCCGCCCCCTCATCGCCGCCATATTTCTTGCACAGCGATCGAATTTGGTACAGGCGGTTCTCCGCTTCCTCCAGACGACCCGGCCCCGGCTCCAACTGATCCCGGTATTGGCCAATCTCCCGAATCGCCTCGTCCAGGATATAAGTCGCCGGCTCCAGCCGATCCTGGACGCCGCTCAGGGCGGGATCATATTTGGCCGCGTCCCGCAGCTGCCGCAGCGCTCGGGAAAGCTGGTCATAAGCGGACGCCGTCTCACCGCCGTCCAGCAGCGCCTGATGGGCCTGCTCCAAATGCCTCAGGATTTTCTGGCTATGGGTCAGCCGCTGTATCTCCAGCGTCAGCCCCTCCGCCTCGCCGGGGGAAAGCCTGGCCTCGTCGATTTCCCTGATTTGAAAAGCGAGAAAATCCTTTTGGGCGGCGGAGGTCTTTTGCTTTTCCCTAGCCGCCGCCAGGGCGTCCTCTTTATTTTTCCACTCCCGGTAAGCCTCTCTGACCCGGGCCTTGCTTTCCCGCAGGGCCTGGCCGCCGAAAGCGTCCAAAATCTCCAGCTGCCTTTGGCTTTGCATCAATTGCTGATAATCATGCTGCCCATGAATATCCAAAAGACCCAGGGCAATCCGTCGGTATTGGCTCAAGGTAGCGGCGCAGCCATTGATCCGGCAGGCGTTTTTGCCATTTTGGCTCAGTTCCCGGCTCAAGGCGAAGGCTTCCTCCCCTTCCTCCCCCCAGCCGCTCTCGGCCAATTGCCGCCAAACCGGATGCCCGGCGGGAAAAGAGAATACCCCCTCGATATACGCTTTTTCCGCCCCGTGACGAATCATCTCGCTTTGGGCCCGGCCGCCCAGCAAGATAGTAACCGCGTCGATCAAGATGGATTTGCCGGCGCCGGTCTCACCGGTCAACACCGTGAAAGGCGGCGCGAAGTCCACCTCCATTTGATCGATAATGGCGAATTGTTTGATCAGCAAGCGTTCCAGCATAGGCGGTTTACTCGGTCAGGCTCTGCATTTTTTGCAGTAAGCCAGCCACATGCTCCCTGGTTTTCGCCACCACCAAAATCGTGTCGTCGCCGGCCACCGCGCCCAAAAATTCTTCCCAATTGGCGGAGTCCAGCAGGGAGCAAACACTGTTGGCGTTGCCGGGTAGCGTATGAATAACCACGATATTATCGCTGCTGTCCACCTGCAGCACCGCCTCCCGGAAAATCCGACGCAGGCGGCTCTCGTCCTGCGCCGGCAATTGCCCCTTGGGCATACTGTAGGCATAGTTGTTGTCCCCCCTGGCCAGCTTTACCAAACGCAGCTCCTTAATATCCCTTGATACCGTGGCTTGGGTGACATCGAAGCCCTCCCACTTCAAAGCTTTCGCCAGCTCCCCCTGAGTGCGAATGGCTGCCCGACCGATGATCTCCACAATTTTTTTCTGCCGCCTGTTTTTCATTTTCCGTCCCTCCTGAAACGCTATTCATTCATAACGGCCTATAGTGCCGCTGCCCAGCTTTTTTTTGAGGATCGAGTAAAAGTCCAGAGGTTTGAGGCGAATAAACGTGGCCTTCTCCGTCGCTTTGGTGACCAGGATTTGATCCTTTTTATTGAGGATCTCGCTGTCCTGGCCGTCAACGGTCAACTGCACCTCGCTGGTGGTATCCACGACCTCCAGCGCGCAAGCCTTATGGGCCGGGATAATCGCCGGCCGGGCGGTGATCGTGTGGGGGCAGATCCAAACCTGCACCATCACCTCCAGCGAAGGATGGACTATGGGGCCGCCGGCGGACAAAGCGTAAGCGGTGGAGCCGGTGGGCGAGGCGATAATCACGCCGTCCCCTTTGTAGCTGCCCACAAAATCATCCCCCACCCAGGAGTCGATCTCCACCAGCCGGGAAAGTGAGCCTTTGTGTACTACCACATCATTCAGCCCGGTAATCTCCCGAATAATCTTGTTTTTGCGCCGCACCACGGCCCGGAGCATCATCCGCTGCTCAAGATAAAACCGCCCTTCCAGCACTTGAGTCAGGCCCTGATACAGGCTGCCGCTCTCCACTTCCGTCAAAAAGCCCAAATTGCCCATGTTCACGCCCAAAATGGGGACGCCCAGACTGCCGGTCGCCCGCGCGGCGCTGAGCAAGGTGCCGTCGCCGCCCATGGCGATCACCATATCCGTGGCGCCCGCCCCCAGATTCACCGGGGGCAGCTCCAGCTTTGGCACCGGATAATCCCGCAGCTGTACTAAACCGACCTCATACCGCCGCTCCCGCAGCCAATCCGCCAGGCCGGCGGCCAACTCCATCGATTTGCGCAGGCGGGGATTGATCACCAGCCCGATATTGCGGATCAAAAAGGGTTCCATGCTGTTCCTCTCTCCTTAGGACTCGTCGTCAGGTTTCGGTAATAGGTCTCGGTAATAGATTTCGGTAATGCTCAGCGTTCGTTCAGCGCGGCGAAAGCCTCCCGCGTCAAGGCGGTCAGCCCCGCCGCCAGGCTGGCCGCGTCCGGCGCCGGCGTCAGCGTCAGCACCGACGCTGTCGCTGCCGCTGGCGGCGGCTCTGGCTCCAGCCCCTGCCCTGGCCTCAGCCCCCGCTCCGGCGCCGGCCGCCGGCCAAACCACAGCAAAT
>JAISDE010000060.1 GCA_031265035.1 Peptococcaceae bacterium
GCGGCTTTATCTGAATTTCAGCGATCCCTGGCCGAAAAAGCGCCATTGGGGCAGAAGGTTGACCCACAAGGATAAGCTGACGA
The DNA here is from genome assembly GCA_031265035.1 of Peptococcaceae bacterium. Classification (GTDB taxonomy): domain Bacteria; phylum Bacillota; class Peptococcia; order DRI-13; family UBA5745; genus JAISDE01. Next base: position 84 of record JAISDE010000060.1, read on the forward strand.
TTTACCGGGAAATATTGAGTTCCAGCGGGCAGCTCCATTTTAAGACGGATAATGAGGCGCTGTTTGATTATTCGTTGGAGCAGCTTTGGCAAGAGGGCTGGTCTTTGGGCCGGGTTTGCCGGGATCTGTGGGGCGCCGGCGGGTCGGGCGCTGCTGGGAACGGCGTCGCGTTGGGCGCCGGCGGTGGTTGGGGCGGCTTTGAGCCTGAGCCGTGGCTGACGGAATATGAGCGGCGCTTTGTAGGTCTGGGGCAGCCGATTTATCGTTGCGAGGCGTGGAATAGGCGGGAAGCATGACGAAGTGGGGCAAGCCGAGGCGGGCAGACCAGGCAAGCCCGGCCGAGGCGAGAAGAAATGACGTGAAGCCAAAAAATGATCCCAGGCAAAAAAACGGCGCAAAGCCAAAAAGCGACCCCCGGATCCCAAACGGCAGGTTGCCGGCGGAGCTGATCGGTCGGTTGCGGGGGCAGTTGGGCGAGGCTGAGCTGGCCGCCTTTTTGGCCGGCATGGGGGAGGCGCCCCACCGGGGCTTGCGGCTCAACACCGCCAAGGGCAGCCCGGCGGATATGGCGGCCCTGGCTCAGGCGCTGCCTTTTGACCTGGAGCCGGTGCCCTGGGCGGACGCCGGTTACTATTACCCCAGCTCCGCCCGGCCGGCCAAGCTGCCTTTTTATCAGGCGGGGCTGTATTATTTGCAGGAGCCTAGCGCCATGGCCGCCGCCGCCATGCTGGGCGCCGCGCCGGGAGACCGGGTGCTGGATCTGTGCGCCGCCCCCGGCGGCAAGGCGACACAGCTGGCGGCCGCTCTGGCCGGCCAGGGGCTGCTGGTGGCCAATGAGCCTGACGCCAAGCGGGTAAAAGCCCTGATTTGGAATTTGGAGCATTGGGGCGCCGTCAACTACCTGGTGATGAATGAGGCGCCGGAGCGTCTGGCTACTGTCTTTGCCGGCTTTTTTGATAAGGCGCTGGTGGACGCGCCTTGTTCCGGTGAGGGTATGCTACGGCGGGATCCCAGGGCCGCCAAAAGCTGGCAGGCGTTTAACGGGCCGCGCTGCCGGGAGATCCAGGACGGTATTTTGGCTCAGGCGGCCCGGCTTTTGCGGCCCGGCGGCCGGCTTTTGTACTCTACCTGCACCTTCAATCCGTTGGAAAATGAGGAAGCCGTGGCGGCGTTTTTAGAGCGAACGCCGGCCTTTCACTCTTTGCCGCTGCCCCTGTATGATGGCTGGCGGCCGGGGGAACTGCTGCCAGACTGCCGCCAGCTTTGGCCCCATCTGGTCAGGGGCGAGGGGCATTTTTTGGCCTTGCTGGCCAAAGCCGACGGTCCGGCGGCCGAGGTGGGCGGCCATGCCGGGGAAGCCGCCGCCGACGGCAGCGCCGATGAGGGGGCGGGGTGGGTGACAGCTCCGGCGGCCCCAACAGCCGGCTTGCCGGCGGTAGTGGTCGGGGAAAGTACCCCGCCGCCCCCGGCAGGCCGCCGCGACTCCGGCGCCGCCGCCGCGGCGGGGGCTGAGACGGCGGTATTGGCGCCGTTTTGGCAATTCATGGCGGAAAACCTGACTGAGCCGCTACCGGGGCCTTTTCGCTGTTTTGACCGCCATGTGTATCAAGTGGCCCGGGGCCTGCCCTCCCTGGCCGGCCTGAAAATCGGGCGGCCTGGCTGGTATTTGGGCATACTGAAAAACGGCCGCTTTGTCCCCAGCCAGGCTATGGCGATGGGATTAGCGGCCCGGCAGGCAAAGCGGCGGCTGGACTTAGAGCCTGACGACGAATTAACCGGCAGATACCTCCGGGGCGAGACGCTTTTGGTCGGGGGCGAGCCGGGCTGGACACTGGTGACCCTGGCCGGCTCGCCCCTGGGCTTTGGCAAGCAAACCGGCGATTATCTGAAAAATCATTACCCGCCAGGCTGGCTGATGTGAGGCGCTATTTATTTCCCCCTCACCCTCTCAGGCAGAACATAGCGTAGAGCGGTATACTCTTTATGCCATTCTCAAAGCCGAAATTCTAAGCCGACACGCGGACAGAATAAAGGGGTTTGTATATATCCATAAAAAATAGCTGATCTAATGATTGAAAAGCCGGTCATCACGACGGAGCAAATTGCCAATGATTTCGGTATTACAAAACGCAATGAAAAAGTTTAGCCAACTACTGGCTTAGAGCATATTAACCGGGATCACCAACTTACCGCCCAGTTTAAGCGGCGCGTCGTACATGCACACAATGCCGCCCGGCTGGGGCGCGACAGCGCTGAACTTGCTCAACACCTCAAAGTGTTTTGTGTCTTTTACATTGGGGCTGGCGGTCTTCTTGATCTCCAGCGGATACAGGCAGCCGTCCTGATAAAACAATAGGTCGATCTCCCGCTTGTCAATATCGCGGTAGTAATAAATCGGCGGCTCAAGCCCCGCGTTGCGGTAGCTCTTTACTATCTCGCCTATGACATACGTCTCAAAGAACGCCCCGGCCATCGCCCCGCTCTCCAAGGTCGCCGGGGTAAGCCACTTGCATAGGTACGCCGCCAATCCGGTATCCAAAAAATAAAGCTTTGGCGTCTTTATCGCTCTGGCGCTGATATTCAGGGAAAACGGCGACAGCAGAAAAACAATCCCCGATGCTTGTAAAATCGACAGCCACCGTTTGGCGGTAGGGGAACTGACGCCCACATCCCCGCAAATATCCGACAGATTCAGGATTGACGCCGTTCTCGCGGCGCAGGCCGTCAGAAACCGCATAAAAGCAAGCTCATCTCCTACTTGTGACAATGCCCTGACATCCCGCTCAATGTAGGTGGCCACATACCCGGCGTAAAAGTCATAAGGCGCCAACTCACTATCAGCGTACAACTTAGGGAAACCGCCCCGCTGTATCCGCGCCCACACGGCCGACGGATTAAGCGGCGCGACCGTCCGTCCCCGCTGAGCCAAATACTCATCGGTTGGCAGGAAAGGCGCTGTAAAGTCAAGTCCGTTGATCTCCCGCTCAGACAACCCAAGCAGGGTGAGGATTCCAATACGTCCCGCCAGGCTCTCGCTGATACCTTTCATAAGCTCGAACCGCTGTGAGCCTGTCATAAGGAAAGCGCCGCTCTGCCGCTCATTGTCAATCCTCAGCTTCAGCGGGCGGAATATTTCCGGCGCGTACTGAACCTCATCCAGCGCGACAGGCGGAACCAGCGATTTGACGAACCCCAGCGGATCCTGTTTGGCCGCGTTGTGCTGAATGTAGTCGTCAAAGCTGATCATAGCGGCCTGAGAGCTTTCCTTCAATAGCGTGGTCTTGCCGGTTTGCCTGGCGCCGGTAACCAACACGGCGGGGAAAGAGCGTCTCAGCCGATCAAGCGCGACGCTTATATGGCGTTGTATATACACAGGAACGCCTCCTCCCTCTATCCGATAAATTTAACATCCTGTGTTATATTATACCCAGTCCGCAGGAAAAGCCAAGGGGTTTGGCGCTGATTTTGATGATTTAAATGTGGTGGGTTAATTTCGGTTAATTTTCTCAGCGGTTTTCTCACGTCGAAATTTATTCTTGATTTACGTTGTAATTTCACAAAAACAAGGATATGATAATATAAAACGCATATTCAAGGAGGCGATTTTATATGCTGATTCAGTTTAGTGCCCAAAATACATTTTCCATCAAGGATAAAGTGGTTCTTTCCCTGCTGGCGTCAACGGACAAAGAGCACCCAGCGCATTTGATCGATCTGGATGACCCCAAAAAGAAGTGTTTGAAAGCCACCGTCATCTACGGAGCGAACGCGTCGGGGAAGTCTAATGTCATCAATGCCTTTTGGTATATGGTGGACTTTGTTCTGAATTCACATGAAAAGCAGCTTGGCAGACCCACCGGCAGGGTTCCTTTCCGGTTCGATAAAAAATGTCCGTCGGAGCCGAGTAGCTTTGAGGTTGTCTTCGTGCAGGACGGCATCCGCTATGCCTACGGCTTTTCGGCGACGGAAACGGATGTGACGGAGGAATATCTGTACCACTATGCGAATGGCAGGCAAGCGGTGGTCTTCGAGCGCCAAAATACGAACGAGTATCGGTTTACCTCGGACATTGATTTGCAGAACAGCTTGAAGGAACGCAATTCTCCCAATAAGCTCTACCTCTCCACGGCGGCGAATTGGAATTATGAAAAAGTGAAGGCTGCTTTTACCTGGTTTTCAGAATGCGGGATCATCTGCAAGTTTGCTCCCACAGACGCTTACAGTTTAACGGCGGCTTTATCAATGGATAAAGCATACCATGATAAAATTGCGAACATGTTGCAGGTAGCGGATTTAGGGATCAAAGCGTTGAGGATCGAAGAAGATATAAATGAAGATTCTGAAAAAAGAATTGGTCAGAGCAGAAGCTGGGGCATGAAATACAGTCTTAGCGCAGTCCATCAGGTCGTTGGAACGGACAATTTACCTGTGCTTTACTCGCTTGATATGAGAGAAGAGTCGGACGGTACAAACAGCTATTTCCAACTGATCGGCATAGTGCAGAAAGTGTTGGACAGGGGCGGGCTGCTGGTAGCGGATGAAATGGATTCACATCTCCACCCGTTGCTGACGAAACATCTTATCTCCCTGTTTGACAGCAACGAGTATAATCCGCATGGAGCGCAGCTCATCTTTACCTCGCATAACACCAACCTGCTCGACTTGGATATGCTCCGGCGAGACCAGATTTGGTTCACAGAAAAGGATGAACAGACAGCGGCGACGGATCTTTTTTCCCTCGACGACTTTTCCGTGCGCAAGGACAACAAGGTGGAGCGCAGCTATCTGCTTGGCAAGTTTGGCGCGGTTCCCTTTATCAAGGGAGGGCTGCGGTGATGGCAAAAGGAGAACTTAGGAAGCGTGGCGTCCGACGCCGTCAACTCAAGCCTGTGGTGCTGATCGTCACAGAAGGCTCTCAGACAGAGCCAAAGTATTTTGCTTCTTCTCTTTTCGGCGTTCGCCCAAAGCCGCACCAGTTCTTGATTTGTCGCTTGCATAAAATATCCTCCCAGAAAATTATTGACCCGGCCCGTATGGGAACCGGCTTCATGCTATCAATCAATCGGAAAGCCCGACAAGTCAAGCATTTTAAGCAATAAATAACGCACAAAAATTTTCCAAGAGAATCATTTGGATATGATTTTGGTAGCACCAACTAGGATCGAACTAGTTGGGGGGTTATTGTGAAAAGTGTAGAGGAATCGCGCAAGAATATCTGGTTATGCCCAACTTATCTTCTTTCCTCCGCTATCCGCAACAAATACCGCCCATAGTCCGTTTTGAGCAAAGGTTGGGCCATCGCGATCAACGCGTCCTTGGTGATCCAGCCGTTGCGATAGGCTATCTCCTCAATACAACTCACGTAAAGCCCTTGCCGCTTTTGCACGATGGACACAAACTCCGCCGCCTCCAACAGGCCCTCGTGGGTTCCGGTGTCCAGCCACGCCATACCCCGGCCAAATAGCTCCACCCTCAACTCGCCCAGGCGTAAATATTCGTTATTCACCGCCGTGATCTCCAACTCGCCCCGACTGGACGGGCGTATCCCCTTGGCTATATCCACGACCTTATTATCGTAGAAATACAGCCCCGGCACGGCGAAGTTGGACTTCGGCTCGGCGGGCTTTTCCTCTATGGAGAGGACATTGCCCTTGGCGTCAAAATCCACCACGCCAAACTCGGAGGGGTTGTTGACCCAGTAGCCGAAGATGGTCGCCCCCTCCACCAGGCCGGCGCATGACCGTAGCAACGGCGTAAACCTTGTGCCGTAGAATATGTTATCGCCAAGGATGAGACACACGCTGTCGCCGCCAAGGAATTCCTCGCCGATGATGAACGCCTCCGCTATGCCCTTAGGCGCGGCCTGGGCGGCGTAGGCGAGCGTCATCCCGTAGTCGCCGCCGTCGCCCAGCAACTCCTGAAAGGCCGGCACATCCCGCTGGGTGGAGATAATCAATACCTCCCTGATCCCCGCCAGCATCAGGATTGACAGCGGGTAGTAAATCATCGGTTTGTCGTAGATCGGCAAGATCTGCTTCGATATAGGCTTGGTCACCGGGTAGAGCCGGGTGCCGGCGCCACCGGCCAGGATAATCCCTCTCATCTCTCTCCCCCCTTGAAAATAAAGAACTTGCTGAAGATGTAGTTCAGGACAATAACTACAATCGCCGCCGCCAGCTTCGCCGCCAGCCTGGGGCAACCAACTCGCAGCAGCAGCCACAGCCCGCCATCGTCTATGAGGATAGAGCCTATCCGCATCCCGAAAAACTTCGCGAAGGTCGCCCGCCCCATCCCCTGCCTGAACACGAATGTGCTGTTTGTCCAGTAGGCGAACAGCACCGACAGCACATAAGCGATGGAGTTCGCCGCCATATCGTGTTTGATCAGCGAGAGCAGCAAATAATAGACAATGACGTTGAAAAGCACCGTCAGGCCGCCAAAAAACAGATAGGCTATTGTCTCTCTATGCTTAACAAAAAGCCGCCTAGCTAACTCAATCATCAAGCGCCCTCACAACGTACGCTCGCCCGCCGCTACTATTTTTTCGCGTATACACAATATTGCGCCCCCAATGGCAACCAAAACAAAAAACGTTCTACTATAGTAAACAACGTGTTTCTCCAAGGGAAAAAATACGTGAATGCTAATTTTACACGGTCTTTTTCTAGTATTGTCTCTTTATCCCCTATTTTTGTATGGTAAAATTTATTCAACAGTAGTCTTTTACAATATTTTGGATCGAGCATAACAGCGTTCTCATCAATTTTTGTATTTTTTACAAATGATTTTGTTAAGGGATTACCCATGTTATGCTCAAATATCACTATTATCCCGCCACCGTTATAATTTTCATTAAGAATAGAATATAATCCATTTATCCAATACTCATGCTCGTTTGGGGGAATATGGTGCAAAACTGTATTTATAATTACGCAATCAACTTTTTCATAAAGACGCAAATCATTAACATTCTCTATCACTCTAAAGTCACAATACGAATAATTCATCCTCGCTGTTTTTATTGACTCTGATGAGATATCACAGCCATATAATTTCGCGTTTTTGAAACAATTATGTAAATAGGGTATAAATGAGCCAATGCCACAACCATAATCTAAAATAGTTTTAGGCTCTTTTTTTAGAATATATCTCAAGTATTTTACTTTATAAATAAACGCCGTATCCCTATATTTTCCAAATTTACCCAAATCTTTTGCTACGATCTCATTATAGTCCTCGGCAAGTTTGTCAAATTCGGCTGTTTTATTTTCCATAAAAGTCCTCCTGAGTTGAAATTATGAGAATATCTCGCTACGCTAACCCTGACCACCCTCTCCTTTACTGATTGATTTTAACCACGCCGCCGTTTGGAGGATACTCGCCGCAAAGTCGGTTTTAGCCTCAAAGCCGGTGTCGTTGTACAGAGCGTTCAAGTCAAACGCGCTGTAATCGACATAATATGACTCTGGGTACGTCCCGAAACTCAACTCGGAGTTGGAACACAAAACGGATCTCATAGTCAGTAGCTTCTCCTTGAAGGTCGTCACTTTACGATGGCCAACGTAATAATCCATATATTTTCCGCTTGCCCCCGCCGCCTGAATGATACCGTCCACCAGATCGTCAATCAGCATCCAGTCATCCGGGCGCTCGCCCGAGATCAGGTTGAGGGGCCGGCCGGCGAGCAGCGCCTTTATGAAAGAGACGATCGCAGTATTGGTCTTGTCGCCCGGCCCGAAAGTATTGGGGAATATAAGGTTGACGCAGGGGATGTTATTTTTATAGG
>JAISDE010000086.1 GCA_031265035.1 Peptococcaceae bacterium
AATCACGGTGATCGCGAATATAGGTATCACAGTACCGGTATTTCTGATAGGCATCCTGCTCATCTATTTCTTTGGTTTTAGACTTGGCTGGTTTCCGATTTATGGCTACACTTTGCCGTGGGTAAATTTTGGTGAAAGTGTCAAACAAAGTATAATGCCGATCTTTGTGGTAGCGCTGGGGCCGGTAGCGTCGTCAGCGCGGCAAATGCGCTCAAGCGCCTTGGAGGTTTTGGGCGAGGACTACGTAAGAACCGCCTGGGCCAAAGGCCTCAAGGAAAACACAGTTGTTTTCAGACATGTTTTGAAAAACTCCTTGATGCCGGTTGTCACGCTGCAGGGAACACTGCTTCGCTCAATCATCGGAGGGGCGGTACTGGTAGAAACTGTCTTTACGATCCCGGGTATGGGTAAGCTGATGGTTGACTCTTTTCTTTCCCGCGACTATCCTGTCGTGCAGGGGACTGTATTGTTTATGACTATTAGCGTCGTAATGATAAACCTGATCATCGACCTGCTTTACGTTTGGCTGGATCCGCGTATTCAATATGAGTAAGGGGAGCGAAATGGATACATGCTCTAACGATGTTACCTTTAACGATGCTACCTTTAACGATGTTATTGAGGAAGAACTGTTGCCGCCGGTAAATGAGCTCAAAAGATTCATAAAAGTTTTTTTCAAAAGGAAGGTTGTGATCGCCGGCTTTGCCCTGATTGTCCTGATACTTATTGTAGCGGCTTTGGCGGATATTATCGCGCCCTTTGATCCGTACGAGCAAGATTTACACAACACGCTGGCAAATCCAAATGGCGCGAATATCTTGGGAACGGACGCCCTTGGAAGGGATTTGCTCAGTCGGGTCATTCATGGGACAAGGGTCGCGTTGGCTGTTGGGGTGTCGACGGTATTGGTATCCGCCGCGGTTGGCACTATAATTGGGCTTATCGCCGGGTATGCCGAGGGTTTTTTACAGTCGGTAATTATGCGCCTCACAGACGCGTTGATGGCTATACCGCCCCTTATTCTCGCTATCATTGTCGCCACAATACTGAATGTAGGGGTTCCGGGCGTAGTCTTGGCGATGGCCATCACTTTGCTGCCTGGATATATAAGGCTTATTAACGGACAAGTCATGTCGCTGAAACAAAATGATTATGTTTTGGCCGCGGAGACTATGGGCGCTAAAAGTACCCGCGTATTATTGAGACATATACTGCCAAACTGCCTGTCGCCGCTGATAGTTCAAATGACTATGATGATGGGCGTCTCAATACTCACAGAAGCGTCACTCAGCTTTTTAGGGTTGGGCATCAAGCCGCCCACCGCCGCTTGGGGTAGCCTGGCCTATGACGGGTACAAGTATTTGCTTACTAAGCCATTATTATCAATAGTTCCCGGGCTCGCGGTCATGGCCCTAGCGTTTTCGTTCAATATGGTGGGCGACGGTCTGCGTGACGCTCTTGACCCGAAATTGCGGGGGACATCAAGTTGACAGGGGTGTTACAGGGGTGATATAGGGGTGATATATGAGTAATAGATTATTAACGGTTGAGGGACTGACAACCGAGTTCCGGACTGAGCGGGGCGTCGCGCGCGCCGTTAACAAGGTATCGTATAACGTGGATGAGGGAGAGATTGTGGGTATAGTTGGGGAGTCCGGCTGCGGAAAGTCAGTCACCCAGCTCTCCGTTATGCAGCTCATCCCGAATCCGCCGGGACGGATAATAGCGGGCAAAGTGTGGCTGGATGGCGCGGATTTGCTGAAATATAAGCGTGACAGCCGGGAGATGCGCGGGGTACGGGGCGCGAGGATGGCGATGGTGTTTCAGGAGCCGATGACCTCACTTAATCCGGCGATGACTATAGGGCGGCAGATGTCGGAGGTTATGACAGAGCATCTGAAAATTTCAAAAAAAGAGGCACGGGAGCGGTCGATAGATATGCTCGCTCAGGTGAATATACCGGATCCCGGAAAACGCGCGGACGATTATCCGCACCAGATGTCCGGCGGTATGCGCCAGCGCGTGATGATCGCTATGGCCATGCTGTGCCGCCCCCAACTTATAATCGCCGATGAGGCCACGACGGCGCTGGACGCGACGATACAGGCGCAACTTCTGGAACTTTTATATAGCGTGGTGGAGAAATACAGAACAGCGCTGGTCATGGTCACGCATAATCTGGGTATCGTCGCGCGATACGCGAACCGAATCAACGTCATGTACGCGGGGGGAATCATTGAGTCCGGAACCGTAAAGGAGATCTGGTCAAAGCCAATGCACCCCTATACCCAAGGGCTTCTGCGATGTGTACCCAGGCTTGGCGAGAAGCTGCGGCCGATCCGGGGTATGCCGCCGTCGCTGATCAACAGGCCGGGCACATGCCCATTCCTCGCGCGTTGCGGGGAACGCCGCGAGAATTGCTACAGAGAGCCAGCGACTGAATTGACACATGTCGAGGGGCAGCACTCAACCGCTTGCGCCGCGAGATTGGGAAGATGGTAACTATGATAAATGCTGAGACGAATGCTGAGGCAAATGCCGAGACGAATGCTGAGGCAAATGCTGAGAAAAACGCGGAGACAAATATCGAGACGAACGCGGAAAAAGAAAACGTCCTTGATGTTGTTGACTTGAAAATGCGTTTCCCAGTCAGGCGCGGATTGCTAAGGCGCATGGTGGCGGAAGTAAAGGCTATTGATGGCGTGTCATTTTCGATCAAGCCGGGTGAGACCCTTGGCCTGGTCGGAGAAAGCGGGTGTGGTAAAACAACGCTTGGGCGCTGTATTATAAGACTTTATAAGCCGACTGAGGGCCTGATAATGTTTGAGGGGCAGGCGATATCACAACGCGGCAAATCGGAGTTGGGGCGGTTCAGGCGGCGCATGTCGATGGTATTTCAGGATCCGTATGGCTCGCTTAATCCGCGTATGAGCTCGGGCGATATTGTAAGGGAACCGCTGGAAATACACAAACTCGTTGACAACCGCAAGGAATATAAAGAGCGGGTCGCCGAGTTGTTTACTATGGTCGGACTGAGTCCCGATATGATGGATCGTTATCCCCATGAGTTTTCGGGCGGACAGCGCCAGAGATTGTCGGTTGCCCGAGCGCTGGCTGGTGATCCGTCTTTGCTGATTTGTGATGAGCCTATATCCGCGCTTGATGTCTCAATGCAGGCGCAGGTTCTGAATCTGTTTGGTGAGCTCCAGGCGAGGAAGAAGAATTTAAGCTATCTTTTCATCTCACATGATCTTTTAGCCGTGCAATACATCAGTCAGCGCGTCGCGGTGATGTATCTCGGCCGGATAGTGGAACTCGCGAGTTCCGCCGATCTGTATTCCGGCGCCTCGCATCCATACTCAAAGGCATTATTGTCGGCGCAGCCGCGCCCGGATCCGTTTATTGAGGAGACACGCGACCGGATTATTTTAGAGGGTGATGTGCCAACGCCGCTCAATCCGCCGGCCGGCTGCTCGTTCCATCCCCGCTGCGCTTACTCTACCGCGCGCTGCGAGAAAGAAACGCCGGAACTCCGTGATGTCGCGAGCGGCCATTTTGTCGCGTGCCACCGCGTCTGAGGCCGTTTATGCCATCTGAGCCTAAACTGTTCAACAGGGATTATCTCCTCGCGCTGAGCCTGAACGCGGTCGCTTTTTTCAGCTTTCACATCCTGACGCCTTTAATACCGGTGTTTGGGATGAGTTTTACCCGGCATGAGGCCGCGCTGGGATTTCTCGCCTCGGCGATCTCCATCGCGGCGCTGCTGAGCAGACCGTTTACCGGCCCCTTGGCGGATCGGGGCAATCGCAAGCTGTTGATCGCCTTCTCACAGTTGGGAATAGCGGTAATCATCTCTTTACTCATTCTCTCCCAGTCAGTCGGTGTCTTGATCCTGCTGCGTTTTTTACACGGCGCGCTCTTTAGTATTGTCTCCACGACTGTCACCGCGACCATTATCGACACAATACCGGAAAGCAGATTGGGGCAGGGTATCAGCATTATGGGTATTACCACCATGGGCGGGCAGGCTGTGGCGCCTGTTTTCGGCATCTTTCTCTCCAGGCGTTTTGGGTTTGGGGCAATGTTTACTGTCACAGCCATTATTTCCGCCCTGGCGGCTATACCCGCTTTTATCATACAGCCAAAACCCAGGCCGTCGGCCAAGCCGGGGAAGATCGGCCTGAAAAATATTATCGCCCTTGAGTCCGCCGGAGTCGCGACTATATCCCTAACCTTCTCGATGATTACCGCCGCGATCACAAGTTTTATGGTCGTGTTTGGGAATGAGCGCGGCATACTAAATATCGGGCTATATTTCACGATTTACGCGATTGGTATTGTGTTGTGCAGGCTGGTGGGTGGGAGAGTGACCGACAAGTATCCTTACCAGTGTATTGTTTATGCCTCCACGGTATTATGCGTCGCGGCGTTGATCTTGATCGGCGGCGCCCATACTTTTTTGCCGATAGCCATCGCCGGCGTTTTGTTGTCCTTGGGGGTGGGTTTCGCCGTGCCGGCGCTCCAAACTGAGGGTGTTCGCCGGGTAACCCCGGAGCGGCGGGGGGTGGCCACCGCGACCTACTACATCGCTTTGGATATAGCGAATATTTCCAGCCCCCTCATAATCGGTTTTGTAGCGCTGACAGCCGGTTACGGTGTTGGCTTCTATCTGTTGTGCGTCCCGGTTTCGCTCGCTTTTGCCGTTCTGCTACTTAATTCCGCTACTTAATTCCGTCAAAGCCCAGCAAAAATAGTACCCAATAAAATCAGCGCCACATAAAATCAGCGCCGCTGGTTGACTTTAGCCCGATTTCTGCTATTTTATTTAGTTGTGAGAGTTGTAATTTGGCCGGGCAGGGTAAAAGGTAAAGGTAAAGGTAAAGGTAAAGGTAAAGGTAAAGGTAAAGGTAAAGGATACGGGGAAACGGTAAAGCGTAAACGGGAGAAGGGGGCGGGGAAATGGCGAAAACTGTCTTGATTACCGGCGCCTCCGGCGGGATCGGGCTGGCGTTGGTCGAGGCTTTTGGGCAGGCGGGTTATCAGGTGGCGATTCATTATCGCGCCAACCGGGCCGCGGCGGAGACGGCCCGCTCGGCGCTGGCCGCCGCCGGCGGACGGGCGATTTGCTGTCAGGCGGAGATCAGCGACCGGGAGCAGGTGCGGGCGATGCTGGCCGATATCGAGAGGCGGTTGGGGGAAGTCACCCATTTAGTCAACAACGCCGGCTTCGCCCAGCAAAAGCTTTTTGCCGATATTACGGAAGCGGAATGGGACAGGATGTTCGCGGTGCATGTCCGGGGCGCTTTTCACTGCTGCCAGGCGGCGCTGCCGGCTATGCTGCGGCGGCAGCGGGGTAGTATTTTGAATATTTCCTCCATGTGGGGCCAGATAGGGGCCTCCTGCGAGGTACATTATTCCGCCGCCAAGGCCGCTTTGATCGGCTTGACCAAGGCCCTGGCCAAGGAGCTGGGGCCGTCGGGCATCCGGGTAAACTGCCTGGCGCCGGGGGTGATCGATACGGCGATGAACTCCGATCTGACAAAGGAAGCCTTGGCGGAGTTGGCGGCGGCAAGCCCTTTGGGGCGGCTGGGCGCGCCGGCGGAGGTGGCCCGGCTGGCGCTGTTTTTGGCCGGGCAGGAGGACGGCTTTGTGACCGGCCAGGTTGTAGGGATCAATGGCGGCCTGGTGATTTGAGCGTGGCTTGAGGGGTGAGAGAATTGTGTTTGCTCAGCGTGTTCGCCGCCGTGAGATCCATCCGCGCGAAGCCGGTCGCGTTTACGATGTCAATCCAG
>JAISDE010000095.1 GCA_031265035.1 Peptococcaceae bacterium
AATAAAAAAAGCCTGATCAGCCAGCGGGAGGTCAGCTTGGATTCCCAGAGCTATGTGACGGCCCTCTATGCCTGCCTCCGGCAATCCCCGGACGTGATCCTGCTGGGGGAGATGCGGGATTTGGCGACGATCCAGACCGCGCTGACCGCGGCGGAGACCGGGCATTTGGTGATCTCTACCTTGCACACCCTGGGCGCCGCCAACAGCATCGATCGGGTGAGCGACGTGTTTCCGCCGGCCCAGCAGCAGCAGATCCGGATTCAGCTGTCGATGTTGCTTGTCTCGGTGATTTCCCAGCAGTTGGTGCCTACGGTGGACGGCGGTCTGGCGCCTGCCTTTGAGATCATGCATGTCAACAACGCCATCAAAAACATGATCCGAGAGGCGAAGGTACACCAGCTGGATTCTGTCATATCTTCCTCGGCGGGGGAGGGCATGATCAGCATGGACAATAGCCTGCTGAATCTGTATAAGAGCGGCAAGATTACGAAAGAGAACGCGGTTTCCCGGGCGCTGAACCCTGATATTATGCAAAAACGGATTGGCGCCATGGCGTCATAACGTAACGCGAAGGCGGATTGACGCTAACGCGAAGGCGGATTGACGCGCGACATCATAAAACACCGCGAGTTTTATTTAGCGAAAGGAGGATGTTCCCATGGCGGGTAAATTTTTTAGCGGATCGATGATTATTTTGCTTGTGACAGCGTTGGCTCTCGTCTCGCTGGGCGCCTGCGCGGCCCCGGCCGCGACGGCCCAGACGGCCCCGGGGGGCGAGGGGGCAGCCGAGGCAGGGGGGAGCGGGCCGGGCGGCGCCGGCAGTGAGCCGGCGGCGGACGCTGGACTGCCGCTGGAGGGGGATGACGGCTTGCCCGCGGAGGGGGAGATTATCGATATCCAGCTTTTGATTGGTGATGATTTTGATATCGTGGCGCTGGCCGACACACCGCCGACCGCCACGACGCTGATGCCTGTCGCCTCCGGCAAAACAGTTTTCAGCAATGACGCCACCACTATCGACGCCTCCAATACGGCGGACGGTTATGTCATGATCAAATTCAACAAGCCGGAGACCGCTAAATTAAAGGTGATTGTCGAATGCCCCTCCAAGGTCAATTATACTTATAATCTCTCCGGCGGCGGCAATTACGAGGTGTTCCCCCTCTCCGACGGCAGCGGCGCCTACAAAATATCCGTGTACAAAAACGTCAGCGGCACCAAATATTCCACGGTGTACAGCGCCAGCGCCAGCGTGGCCTTGAAAAACGAGTTCGCGCCTTTTTTGCTGCCCAACCAATATGTCAATTACAACGCCAGTAGCAAGGCGGTGGCGCTGGCGAAGGAGCTGGTCAAGGACACCAAGGACGAGCTGGAGGCTGTAGCCGCCGTCTATGATTATGTGGTCAAAAATATCACCTATTACAAAGAGCGGGCGGCCAATGTGC
The DNA here is from genome assembly GCA_031265035.1 of Peptococcaceae bacterium. Classification (GTDB taxonomy): domain Bacteria; phylum Bacillota; class Peptococcia; order DRI-13; family UBA5745; genus JAISDE01. The sequence goes on from JAISDE010000095.1 coordinate 1,446, forward strand.
AAAGCGGTTATTTGCCCAATATCGATACGGTGCTGGCGGAGAAAAAGGGGATTTGCTTTGATTACGCCGCTTTGATGACCGCTATGCTCAGGAGCCAGGGCATTCCCTGCAAGCTGGTTATCGGCTACGCGGGCACTGTGTATCACGCTTGGATCAATGTCTATACCAAGGAAGAAGGATGGGTGGACAGCGTCATTTATTTTGACGGGGTTGAGTGGAAGCGAATGGATCCCACCTTCGCCTCCAGCGGCGGTTCCAGCGAGAGCGCCATGCAGTATATTGGCGACGGCAAGAATTATTCGGCCAAGTACCTTTATTGAGGCAAGTGCCTTTATTGATGATAATTAGCTTATTGATGATAATTCACTTATTGATGATGGTTCGCTTGATAATTCGCTGGGATGTGGTATAGCGTTGAGGAGTTCCCGAATGACCAGGGGGAAAATAATATACCGCTACGCGCAGCGGGTTTTGTTTTGGGCTTTCGCCGCCCTTTTTGTCGTCAGCCTGACCAGGCTCATCATTTTGCAGGTCAACTACCAAAGGGATATTCATCTTTATGATGATATTAGGGACGCTTACGCTACAGTACAGCCGGCGGCCGAGACGGCCCCGGCTGTCGATGAGGCGGCGTCGGGTGGCGGCGAGGCTGGGGCCGGGGCGTCGGTTGGCGAGGATGAGAGCGCCGGCGGCGGGGCGCCGGGTGACGGTGACGACGCGGCCGCCGGCGGCGACGGGCCGGATGCCGCCAGCAGCGGTGAGGCGGCGTCCGCCGGCGGTGAGGCGTCAGGAGGCGCCGCCGCGCCGGGCGGCGGCGGCGCGGCAGGAGGGGGCGGGGCGGCGAGCTCGCCGGCGCCTCCCGGGGAGGCGCCGGTTTTGACCATTGATTTGCCGGCGCTGCGGGAAATCAACCCGGATATTGTGGGCTGGATCCGGATTCCCGGCACCAACATCAGCTATCCCCTGATGCAGGGAGAGAGCAACCAAACCTATCTGCGCAGCGCCTATGATAAAAGAGACGCCTCATCGGGCAGCATTTTTATGGATTACCGCAACGCCAGGGATTTCTCCGATCAAAATACCATTATTTATGGGCATAACATGAAAAACAAGACTATGTTTGGGTCGCTGAAAAATTTCCGCAGCCTGAATTATATTTTCCAGCATCCTTATATTGAGATTTATACGGAGGGCAGCCTCCGGAAATATAAAATTTTCTCCGTGATCAATTTGGAAATGGACGATAAGGTATACTATAATTTGCGGTTCACCAACAAAGAGCGATATCGGAGTTTTTTGCTGGAGCTGGTTTCCCGCACGGTGGCGGATCCCGGCTTGGCTTTTACGCCCAATGATCCCATCGTGACCCTGTCCACTTGCTCCGCCGGCACGGAGACGGAGCGTCTGGTCGTGTGCGGCGTCTTGGATAGCGTAGTCTTTGACGCCGCGCCTGACGATGCCGCGCCTGACGACGCGGCGGTTGAGGGGGCGGTGCCTGAGGGCGGTGGGACTGAGGGCGCGGGGGCAGATTTTCCGTAACTGTCCAGAAATATTCAGGCCGGAAAAAAGGAGTTTAATGATCGCTGTCGAATATTATGAGTGATCCCGGACGAAAGAGGGAGTTCGTCTCTGGTGATGAATCTATCGTAGTAGGAGGGGGTCTTCATGGAGATGCTGAAAGTATCGGCGAAATCCAGCCCGAACGCTGTAGCCGGTGCTTTAGCCGGTGTAATTCGGGAAAGTGGTTGCGCTGAGATTCAGGCCATCGGGGCCGGAGCTCTTAATCAGTCCATTAAAGCCATCGCGATAGCCCGGGGTTTTGTGGCGCCGTGCGGTATGGATTTGGTTTGCACGCCAGGATTTACCGATTTAGAGATTGACGGCGAAGAGCGGACGGCGATTAAATTGGTTGTAGAGCCAAGACAGTAAAGAGTGTGGAGACGGCGGTGATGTGCCGGATCCGACAGTGTTTATTGGAAGAACGGACAGGGGCAAAGCCCCTGTCCGCCTTTATGAGAGCCCGGATCGGTGAGACGGGCTCGGCGGGGAGGGGCTAGTGGCGGGCAAGCTGATCTTGATTTCCGGCCCGGCTCGGAGCGGCAAGAGCGGGTTTGGCGAGCAATTGGCGGAGCGATACAGCCGGGAGTACGGGGCGGCCCAGGCCGCGAAAAAAGGCGGCGGCGGCGCGCCGGGGGCTGAGGTTGCCATAGCGGGCGGCGGCATCGCGCCAGGGGCTGAGGCTGCCACCGCGGGCGGCGGCACTATGTCTGAGGCTGCCATCGCTGGCGGCGGCACTATGTCTGAGGCTGATACCGCCGCCGCGGGCGCTGGCGGCGGGTCAATTATAGCGTACCTGGCTACGGCCCAGGCCCTGGATCAGGAAATGGAGCGGCGGATCGCCGCGCACCGGCGGCGGCGGCCCGCCGCCTGGCTCACCTGGGAGGAACCCCTTTGGCCAGCCGCCGGGCTGCGGCGCTTGTATCAGTTGGGATATCGGGTTGTGCTACTGGACTGCCTGACGTTGCTGATCAGCAATTGGCTTTGCGCTTTGGTAACGCCGGCGGCGGCGGCTCAGGCTGACGAGGCGGCTGTCCTGGCGGAGATAGCGGCGCCGATGGAGGAGATTTTTGCCGCGGTGGACGAGCTGGACGAGTTGACGCTCATCGCCGTTACCAACGAGGTGGGGTGGAGCCTGGTGCCGGAAAACGCTTTTGGCCGCCTGTACCGGGATGTGGCCGGCCGGATCAATTGCCGGGCGGCGGCTAGGGCGGATCAAGCCTGGCTGGTGGTGATGGGCTTGCCCCAGCGCCTGAAATGACGGGCCGAGGATTCGCCAAACCATAAATTGACGAGTATATTTGGAAGCCGTCAATTTATGGTTTGGCGAATCCTTAATTTGGCGAATCTTTAGAGGGGGATAAAGGCTTTGGAGTCCTTGGTTTTCGCTTTTCAGTTTTTCACCAATCTGCCCTGGCCGGGCCGGGCGGCCTGGAATGAGAAAAACGCGGCGGCGTCCCTGACCTGGCTGCCTTTGACAGGCTTGGCGATCGGCCTGGCCCTGGTCGTCTTCCAACTCTTTTGCCAGCGGGTGGGATTTCCCCGTTACGCCCCGTTGGGCGGTTTGCTGCTGCTGGCGTTGGATCTGTGGGTAGGCGGCGGTTTGCTGCTCGACGGTTTTTGCGACAGCTGTGACGGTTTGCTTTCCCGGCGGGAAAAAGACCGGGCGCTGGCGATCATGAGCGACAGTCACCTTGGCGCCATGGGGGCGCTGGGGCTGTTTTTGGCTCTGGCCGCCAAATTGCTGCTGCTGGTCGAGTTGTCGGCTGGGCCGGATTTTCTTTTGGCGCTGCTGTTTTATCCTTGCTGGGGCCGCTGGGCGGTAGCCTTCGCGGCCTTCAATTTCCAAACGGCAAAGGCGACGGGCATGGCGTATTTTTTTAAGGCGGAGCAAAAGCCGGCCCGCTTTATCCTGCCCTGCGCCTGCGTGATCCTGCCCCTCCCGTTGCTGCCGCCTTATTTCTCCCTGGCCGCCGTATGCTCCGCCGCCGGGCTGCTGCTCCTTTGCTCGCGGCTGCGGGAGCGGTTGGGGGGATTGACCGGGGATACTTACGGCTTGGCCAGCGTCGCGGCGGAGTTGACCTTTTTGCTTTTCGCCGCCGTTTTCGCCGGCGTTTTATAAAAAAATAATACGGAGGCAAAGGATTGTGACGGGAAAAGTTAGGGAGATTTACGTGATTCGTCATGGGGAGACAGATTGGAACAAAAGCCAACGCTTTCAGGGGCAGTCGGATATCCCCCTGAACCAGACAGGGCGGGAGCAGGCAGCCAGATTGGCCGCGGCGCTCCGGGAAATCCTGCCTTTTCAACGGGTCGTCGCCAGCGACCTGAGCCGGGCCAGGGAGACCGCCGAGATTGTCCACCGGGGCTACACCCAGCCGATTATCACGGATCCGGCTTTTCGGGAGATGGGCTTCGGTGATTGGGAAGGGTTGGATAGTACCGCTATTCAGGCCCGCTGGCCCGGCGCGCTGGAAACATGGCGGATCCTTAACGATAACCTGGTTATCCCAGGCGGCGAGAGCTTCGAGACGCTTTATCAGCGGGTTTGGCCCCGATTTTTGTATTGGACCGGCCAGAAGGATTACGCGCGCATGGCTATCGTCACCCACGGCTGCGTCGTCGGCGTCCTGACCTGCGGCGTCCTGGGCCTGCCGCCGGCGGAGGCGGTGACCCGCCTGCCGGGCAACACCGGCGTGGTCAAGGTGTTGCTGGACGGGGAGGGGCGATATAAACTTGACAAAATTGAACAAAATTGACGGTGTGGGAATCGGATCATAATTGGATCGGAATTTACCCCCTTGCAAATCTATACCCTGAGCGATATTTAGTTTGACAATGGGGTTGAAGGATGATATATTACCTTAATGTAGGCATTTTGCCTGCCAAACCGCTCGCGCCAGGCCGGGGCATAGCGCCCCGCAAACGCTTAGGCTGCCTGGCGGCGGCGAGTTCAGGACAGGAGGTGTGACAACGGGATGTACGCGATTATGGAAAGCGGCGGCAAGCAGTTTAAAGTCCAAAAGGGCGATGTGATCCGGGTGGAGAAATTGCCGGCTGACGTGGGGGAGACGGTGGAGATAGACCGGGTTTTGGCCGTGAGCCGGGAGGACGGTTTTTTCCCCGGCAAGCCTTATGTGGAGGGCGCTAGGGTGACCCTTAGCGTTCAGGCCCAGGGCAAGGGCGAAAAGGTTATGGTATTTAAGTACAAGCCGAAAAAGAATTTCCGCAAGCTGCGGGGCCACCGTCAGCCGTACACTGAGTTGAGGGTTGACGAGATTACCGCCTGATGATTCAGGTCAGGATCAAAGGCTCCCCCCGGCGGGTTGAGGGTTTTTTGGTCTGGGGCCACGCCGGTTGGGCCGCGTCGGGACAGGATATCGTCTGCGCCGGTGTATCGGCGGTGGTCACGGCGGCGGCGCTGGGGCTGGAGCGTCGCTTGCCCGGCGGTTTCCGGTTGGCGATGTCCCAGGAGGGCGTTATTTTCTGCCAACTCCGCCGGGATTTGCCCCGGCGGCGGGCCAGGGACGGGGAAGCGATCCTGATGGCGATGGCCCGGGGCTTGGAGGAAATTAACCGGGATTACAAGGGGCATATCCATCTTGCCTATAGGAGATGAATGTATAATGATGATCAGAATGAATTTGCAGCTGTTCGCCCACAAAAAGGGCGTGGGCAGCTCCCGTAACGGCCGGGACAGCGCCGCCCAGCGCCTGGGGGTCAAAAGGTACGACGGCCAGCTGGTGACAGCCGGCAATATTCTTGTCCGGCAGCGGGGCACTAAAATCCACCCCGGCGTCAATGTGGGATTGGGCAAGGACGATACGCTTTTCGCCCTGTCCGACGGTTATGTGAAATTTGAGCATATCAACAGAAGCCGCAAGCGGGTTAGCGTTTACGCGGAAAAGGTTGGCGCGTGATACTGCCCCAGCGGGATGGTGAGCCTGCCTCGCCGAGCGGAAAGAGTATGGCGTCTATCTGGCCTCGGTGGCTCCGGGGCCTTTTTTATCGGCGGCGGCAAGTCCGCGCCGACAGTACGCCCGACATAGTCCGGTATCCAATATCGTCTGGTATTTGGTATCGCTTGGTATTTTGTTTGTCTTGGAGAAACAATGTTTTATGATTACGCGAAAATCTATGTGCGGGCCGGCGACGGCGGCAAAG
>JAISDE010000102.1 GCA_031265035.1 Peptococcaceae bacterium
GACTGGCCGGCCAGGCTGGAGCGGCCCAAGCATTTGGTTTTGGCCGGCGGCGTGGCGGCGATGAGGGCACTGGCTCCTTTGTGGGAGCGCCTGGGTCGGGTGGAGGGGGTGTCCCTGCGGCTGGCGCCGGTGGAGAACCGTTTTTTTGGCCCCAGCGTGGATGTCAGCGGGCTAATCACCGGCAGCTGCCTGATAGCGGCGCTGGGGGCGCTGGAGCTGCCACCTGGCTCGGCGGTTTACCTGCCGGAGGTGATGGTCAGGGATCGGCCGGGGGAGTTTTTGGATGGGCTGACCACGGCGGCGGTGAGCGAGGCTTTGGGCCTGCGGCTGGTATTTTTGCCCGCCGCCGGCGATCTGCTGGCGGCTCGACTTTTGGCGGCGGAGTGACATAGTTTAGTTTACGTATTATCTCGCGTATTATTTTCGAGGGTGTTAGGGGGAGAAATTGTGGCGAAATCAATCGTGGCCATTGTCGGCCGGCCTAATGTGGGCAAGTCCACGCTGTTTAACCGGCTAGCCGGCGGACGGATCGCGATCGTGGACGATCGGCCCGGCGTGACCAGGGATCGGCTCTACTTTAGCGCCGAGTGGCAGGGCCGGGGGATGACTATTGTGGATACCGGCGGCATCGACCTGGTGGAGGATGAGGGCACGATCATCGGGCAGGTGCGGGTACAGGCGGCTATCGCTATGGCGGAGGCGGACGTTATTGTTTTTGTGGCGGACGGGCAGACCGGGCTGACAGCGGAGGACGAGGCGCTGGCTATTTTGCTGCGGCGGGCGAAAAAGCCGGTGGTAGTTTGCGTCAATAAGGTCGACGTTTTTGTCAACAATTTCAGCGCGGCGGAGTTTTACAGCCTGGGCTTTGGGGAGCCGATCCCCGTGTCGTCCCTGCATGGTATGAATACCGGTGATTTGCTGGACGCCATTGTGGGGCGCCTGCCCCCGGCGGGGGAAGAGCCGCCGGAAACGGACGTGATCCGAATGGCGGTGATCGGTCGGCCTAATGTGGGCAAGTCGTCTTTGGTCAACGCTATTATCGGGCAAAAACGCTCCATTGTCAGCGATATCGCCGGCACCACCCGGGACGCTATCGACACGCCGTTTACCGCCAACGGGCAGGAGTATATTATTATAGATACGGCCGGTATGCGCAAGCGCAAAAACGTGGCGGCGGGGCCGGAGCGCTATAGCGTGATCCGGGCTTTGCGGGCGGTGGATCGCAGCGATGTGGCGCTGATGGTGCTGGACAGCGCCGCCGGGCTGATGGAGCAGGACAAAAAGATCGCCGGCTACGCTGACGAGGCCGGCAAGGGCTTGATCTTGATTATGAACAAGTGGGATCTGGTGGCAAAAGACAGCGGCACGTTAAATCGGACGGAAAAGATGCTGCGGCAGGAATTGGGGTTTTTGGCTTACGCGCCCATACTTTTTCTTTCCGCCCTGACCCGGCAGCGGATTGGCAAGATCCCGGAATTGGTTTCTTTTGTGGCGGAGCAGCAGAATCATCGGGTGACTACCGCTGTGCTGAATGACGTGATCGGGCAGGCGACGCAGCTGAATCCCGCCCCCACGGATAAGGGCCGGCGGCTGAAGATTTTTTATTGCGTTCAGGTGGGGGTCAAGCCGCCCCATTTTGTTTTTTTTGTCAATGATCCGGAGCTGATGCATTTTTCCTATGCCCGTTATCTGGAGAATCAATTGCGGCAGAATTTCGGCTTTGAGGGAACGCCGATCAGGCTGACCACGCGGCGAAAGGATGGGGCTGATGATTAGGCTGATTGTGGCGCGAGGGGATGAGGCTGATGATTAGGCTGATTGCGGGGCGAGGGGATGGGGCTGATGATTAGGCCGATTGTGGCGCGAGGGGATGAGGCCGATGATTAGGCCGGTATTGGCGTGTTTGCTGGGGTATTTGCTGGGCTCGGCCAGCTTTGGGATTTTAGTGCCCCGATTTTTGGGCACGGCGGCGGATATCCGGGCGCTGGGCAGCGGCAACGCCGGCGCCACCAATGTTCTGCGCACCCAGGGCAAAATCCAGGGCGGGCTGGTGCTTTTGGGGGATTTGCTGAAGGGCTTTTTGGCGGTACACCTGGGGCTGGCCCTGGCGGGGATTGACGGCGGTGTCCTGGCCGCGGCCGGGGCGATGGCGGGGCATTGTTATCCGTTGTTTTTTGGCCTGAAAGGCGGCAAGGGGGTGGCCACCGGCGCCGGTGTCGTCCTGGCGCTGCTGCCCCAGGCGATGCCGGTGATGCTGGTGGTGTTCGTCGTCACCGTGGCGGCGACCAGGTTCGTGTCGCTGGGCTCGCTGCTGGGCGCTCTGGCGCTGCTGCCGTGCGCCCTTTTATTTCAATCGGATCCGCGGGTCGTCATTTTCGCGGTGTTTGTGATCGCCTTGATCTTTTACCGGCATCGGGGCAATTTGAGGCGACTGGCGGCGGGGCAGGAAAACCGGCTGGGGGAGAAGAAAGGCGCGGGTTAGTGAATCTGACAGCGGCGTCTTTATCGATAGAAAACCATCGGCATGAATGAAGTGGAGGATGTCATGAACACAATCATGCTCTATCACGGCTCATCATATGATTTTGATGCCATAGATTTGACGCAAGGCAGACCGTACAAAGACTTCGGACAGGGATTCTATACCTCGGCTAATATCGGTCATGCCAAGTCGATGGCTGAGCGAAACGCCGAGATGCGAAAATCAAAGTCGCGGCGATACGATTCCGGTCATAAACTGATAGGGAAATGGTTATACCATTACCAGTTCGACAAGGAAAAAGCCGCAGGCTTATCTGTCAAGGAATTCATCGAAGCCGACCGGGAATGGGGGCGATTCATTACGCTGAACAGAAGCCGCAGAAATGTTCCGCGTAAGTATGATATCGTTATCGGGCCGACAGCCAACGATCAGACCAACCCTACCATCCAGTTTTATATGTCAGGTGGTGTCGGTGAAGTCGGGAGCGATGCCGCGATTGATGAGCTGGCGCGACTGCTGCTGCCATATAAACTGCCGTCGCAATATTTCTTCGCTACTCAGCGTGGACTGGAGTGCTTGACTCTTGTCAGGAAGGAGAGATTCTGATGGGTATCGAACCACACAAAGCGCAATCCTGCGCTGACTTGGTCGCCACTGCCGTTGTGTCGCGATACGCAAAAGAAAAGGGAGTGTCAACGACAGAGGCATTGCGTATAATAATGGAGACGAAGACTTATGATTTACTTCAAGACCCGGAGTCCCGTCTTTGCTTTGAAAGCGCCGAAAGCGTCATGGATATGCTCCGCGCCGAAG
>JAISDE010000119.1 GCA_031265035.1 Peptococcaceae bacterium
TGGCATTGAGCGCCAGTTGAAACGGGAAAAGGATTTTCGGCGTTTTGCCGGGCAAAAGGTAAGGGTGGCATTGTTCGCGCCCTGGCAAGGGGAAAAAAACCGCGTCGGCAGCCTGGGGGAGGTTACGTCCGATTCCCTGGGCCTGGTTGACGAAAACGGCGAGAGCCTGAAAATACCCAGAGAATTGATCGCCCGGGTGAATCTGTATTGGGATGGATATGAGGAGGGATGAAAAGGCAATGAATGCTGAATTGTTGTCCGCGTTGAAAGATTTGGAGAGGGAAAGGGGTATTGAGTTTGAGGTTTTGGTAGACGCTATAGAGGCGGCGCTGATTTCCGCTTACAAGAAAAATTTTGGCGCCGCTCAGAATGTACGGGTGTATATTGATCGGGATACCGGCGAGTTTAAGGTGTTCACCAGAAAAAATGTGGTGGAGACGGTAAGCGACGCCAAAACGGAGGTTGGCCTGGAGGACGCCAGGAAAGAGAATCCTCTTTATGATTTGGAGGATGTGGTGGAATATGAGGTGACGCCCAGGGATTTTGGCCGGATCGCGGCCCAGACCGCCAAGCAGGTAGTGGTGCAGCGGCTCCGGGAAGCGGAAAGGGATATGATCTTTGAGAAATACAACAGCCAAAAAGGGGATGTGGTCACAGGCATTATTCATCGCTGCGAGAACCGTTCCGTTTATATTGATATGGGTAATACGGAGGTTTGCCTGAGCCAGAACGAGCAGATCCCGGGCGAGGAATACGCCCCCGGTATGCGGGTAAAGGCGTACATTATTGATGTGAAAAAGACCACCAAGGGGCCGCAGATCCAGGTTTCCCGCACTCATCCCGGCTTTTTGGAACGTTTGTTCGAGTTGGAGGTGCCGGAAATCCTCAATGGGGTGATCGAGGTAAAGTCGGTGGCCCGGGAGGCCGGTTATCGCTCAAAGGTCGCCGTTTGGTCGGAAAATGCCAATGTGGACGCGCTGGGCGCCTGCGTAGGGTCGAAAGGTATGCGGGTGCAGGCGGTTGTCAGCGAGCTGCGGGGCGAGAAGATCGATGTTATCAAATGGAGCGACGAGCCGGCGGAGTTTATCGCCAGCGCTCTCAGCCCCGCGAAGGTGGTGTCGGTGGATACTTTCCCCGGGGAGAAGGGCGCCCAGGTGGTGGTGCCTGATTATCAGCTGTCGCTGGCTATCGGGAAAGAGGGGCAAAATGCCCGGCTGGCGGCCAAGCTGACCGGCTGGAAAATCGATATCAAGAGCGAGACGCAGATGAGCCAGATTTTGAGCGCCAGATTGGAGGAAGAACGCCGGGCGGCGGCAGAAGCCGCGGAGGCGGCGGCCGAGGCGGCGGAGGCGGCGGCCGAGGCGGCGGAGGCGGCGGAGGCGGCGGCAGAAGCCGCGGCAGCCTCGGCGGAAGCGACGGAGGCGGCTAACGCGGCGGAAGACGAGTATTTGGCGGAGGTCGAGGCGGAAGCGGACGGGTATCTGGCCGCGGCAGGCGAGGCGGACGGAGACGGGGACGGGTATCTGGCCGCGGCTGACGGGGATGAGGGTGGCGATCGGACGGCTAGTGTCGGGTCAGGCGCCGGCCAGGCGACAAACGCCAAGACCAAGGCTAAGGCTAAGGCCAAAGGCCAGGCGGCCGGGGCTGAGGCTGAGGCCAGGACTGAGGCTGACGGGTCAGCCGGCGAGGCCGGCGAGACCGCGACCGTTGCCAAGCGGCGAGCGCCCCGCCGGACAGCGGCTAAGGGGCAGGCAGCAGTTGCCGCTGAGGCTGTGGCGGCGGAGGCCGAGTCTGAGGCCGAAAGCCAGGCGGCCGGGACTGCCGAGGTCGGGGAGGCTGACGAAGCCGACCCGGGCGACGGCCCGGCGACCGTTGCCAAGCGGCGAGCGCCCCGCCGGACGGCGGCCAAAGGGCAGGCAGCAGCCGCCGCTGAGGCTGAGGCCGCGGGGCAGGCAATCGCTGCCAATGTTGACGCTGAGGCCCAGGCCACAGCGTCGGCCGAGGCCTCGGCCCAGGCGGCTGTCGCCGGGGGCGAAAAGCCGGCCAGGCGCAAGCGCGGCGCGGGCGCGGTATAGATAAGGAGGGATCAGGGATGACGCAAAAACGGCTCCCTATCCGGATGTGCGCTATTTGTCGGCGGCAGCGGCCCAAGCGGGAAATGCTGCGTTTGGTCAAAACCGCCGAGGGGCAGGTTTTTCTGGATGAGACCGGCAAAAAGCCGGGCCGGGGCTTGTATGTTTGCCCTGGGGAGGATTGCCTGGCTCAGGCGCTGAAAAAGGGCCGCCTGGACAAGGCGGCGGGCGCGAAGGTGGGGGAAGCGGTGCTGGAGCGGCTGAGAGAAAAGGTGGCCCATGAGCCTGAGCCCTAAAATCGGCGGTCTGATCGGTTTTGCCGCCAAGAGCGGACAGCTTTTGCTGGGCGCTTACGCCATAGAAGACAGCATTAAGCGAAAAACAGCGCGGTTGGTAATGGCCGCTGAGGATATTAGCCTCAAGCGTAAGGAAATTCTGGCGCTTTGGTGTGAGGATCAGGGAATACCTTTCCTGGTTTGGGGCACGAAAGAAGAATATGGCCGATTGCTGCGCAAAAAACCTGTGGGATTGCTGGCGTTGAGAGACGGGCAGCTGGCGGCGGGGATTTTGGGAGCGGCGAAGGCTGACGGAGGTGATTGAATGCCTACTATTCGCGTATACGAGTTGGCAAAAGAAATGGATATGAACAGCAAGGATCTGCTGGAAAAGATGATTGAGCTGGGTTTGCCCATGAAAAATCATATGAGCACGATCCCTGGCAATGAGGTGAGCCGGATCCGGGCGATGGTCATGAAATATATGGGAGATCCCAACGCGGAGCCGATACCCCGGCCGGCGGAGAAGAAGGAAAAGCCGCCGCTGGGCGGGCTGAAAAGCCGGATGGCCGGGCGGGAGGCGGCGCCGGGAGATGGGCAATTTCATCAGGGCGGGGCCTTTACCGGCAACGGCGGTGGCGGCGGCTACGGCGGCGGTAATTACGCGGGAGGCCAGGGCGGCAACACCGCCGGCGGTGGTTACGCCGGCGGTAACGCCGGTGGCAGGCCAGCGGCGGGGCCGAGGCCGGCGGGCCAGGGCGGCGGCTACGGCAGCGGTGGCAACGCGGGCGGTAACGCCGGTAGTGGCTATGCCGGCGGTAACGCCGGTGGCAGGCCAGCGGCAGGATCGAGGCCGGCGGGCCAGGGCGGCGGCAATTATGCCGGCGCCGGCGGCCGGGGCGGCAACGCCGGCGCTGGTGGCTACGGCGGCGGCAACGCTGGCGGCAGGCCAGCGGCGGGGCCGAGGCCGGCAGGCCAGGGTGGTGGCAATTACGCCGCTACCGGCGGCCAAGGCGGTAACGCCGGCGCTGGTGGCTATGCCGGTGGCAACGCCGGTGGCAGGCCAGCGGCGGGGCCGAGGCCGGCAGGCCAAGGCGGCGGCAATTACGCCGGCGCCGGCGGCCGGGGCGGCAACGCCGGCGCTGGTGGCTACGGCGGCGGCAACG
>JAISDE010000177.1 GCA_031265035.1 Peptococcaceae bacterium
TGACGCCCCCCGCCCGGTCGGCGACCTCTGTCAGCCGCCCCAGGGCGTCGTAGGCGTAGGAGGTGGCGCCGCCGCCCCGGTCGCCGGCGGTGAGTAGCCGGCCCATCTGATCATAGGTGTAGCCCTCCCGCTCCCCCAGCGGCGGGACGCGGGCGATCAGCCGATCCATGGCGTCATACTCATAGGTTGTGATCCCGGCCGGGGCGCTCTCTGTCGCCAGCCGGCCCCGGCTGTCGTAGGTATAGGTCGCCCAATAGCCGCCCGGCCGCTCCTCCCGGCTCAAGCGGCCCAGGCTGTCGTAAGAGTAAGAGGTGGTTTGCCCGTCGATGTCGGTTTGGCTCAGGATCTGGTTGTCCACCCCATAGGCGATACTCTCCGTGGCCCCGTTGGGGTATGTGGTTGTCTCCAGGTAGCCGTTGGGCGTCCGACGGTATGTCGTTTGATTCCCCTCGCCGTCGGTCTGGGAAAGGAGCTTGCCGGCGGCGCTGTAAGTATAGCTCGTCTCGGCGCTCTCGCCGCCGTCGCCCACCGTGACCTTGGTCACCCGGCCCGCGCTGTCGTGGCTGTAAGTGACGACCCGCCCGGATCCGTCGGTGACCTTAATCAGCCGCCCGGCGTTGTCATAGGCGTAGGTGGTGGCCTGACCCAACCCGTTGGTGACGCTGGCCAACGCCCCGCCGTTGTAGCCGTAAGACGCGACCAGCCCGTCCCCGTCCTGACGCCTGGTGACGCCCCCGTCGCTATTGTAGGTGAGTGTCTCGCCCCCGCCGCCGGGATAGCTGATACTGGTGATTTGATGGCGGGCGTTATACGCGTACTGGTACTGGCCGCCGTCCCGGTAGCTGGCCGCCAGGGGATCGCCCCGGGCCGGGTCGTCCATGGTATAGGTCACCTGGCCGCCGTCCTTGTCGGCTCGGCTGACCGCCCGGTTCCCCTCCCACAGGTTGGTGGATTCCCCGTTGTCCTCCACTACTTTAAGGATCTGCCGGTATTTGTTGTGATGGTAGCTGTACACCCGGCCGTCGGGCAGGGTGACGCTGTTGACCCGGATCACCGAGGTGGGGTAGACGCTGGCCCCGTCCAGGACGGGGTCGTTGCCGCCAAAGGGCGTGTCGTCATAGGTGAAGGCGTAAACGGACACGCCGCCGCTGGTGACGACCTCCTGCCGGGTGACCCGGCCCCGCTCGTCGTTGGTGTTGGTCAAATAGACCCGCCCGCTAAAATCCCGGCAGGCGGTGACGACGCCATTGGCGTCATAGTCGTAGGACAGGCTGTCCCCGTCGGGGTTGGTATAGCTGATCAGGTTATTACCGCTGTAACCATAGGTGATCGCGCGCCCGGCGCTGTCCCTGACAGAGCTGATATGATCGCCGGCCCAGATGATGGTAAACGAGCCGGCGCCGCTGGTCAGGGTGGTCAACCGTCCCCCGCCGTAAGTCAGGTTACAGACCACCTTGCCCACCGGGTTTTTGGCCTGGGTGAGCAGGCCGGCCGAGTCAAAGATGAGGGAGGCGTTGGTGTCGTTGTGGGTCAGCAGGTAGCCGCCGCCTCGCCGCTCCAGGCTGTAGGCGCCGCCCTCCGTGCCGTGGTAGGCGCCGCTGTCGGTCAGCAGGAACTGGATATCCTCCCCCATGGGCGTGGTCACGGTCACGGCCCCCCGGTCGTCCCGCAGCCGGTAATGGTAGCCGTGGCTGAATCCCCGGCCCAGCCCCATGTCCTCGCCGTTGACGGAGTTGTAGACCCGGGCGAATGAGAGGGGGGAGTCGCTCTCCAGCCGCAGGTCGGTATATGAGAAATAATAGGCGCCGTCGATCATGTTGACCGGGTCGCCGCAGTCGTAATTCAGGACCAAATCCGGGAGGTAAAGCCGCAGCCCGGCGATAATGCTCTGGAGGCTGGCGCCGGCGTAAAACAGCTCCAACATCTCCCGGCGTAAGGCCTCGTCCATGCCGCCCCGGGCGGCCAGGTAAGCGCCGTTTTTGTAGTCCAGCAAGAAGGTGACGCTTTGGGCGAACTCCGGCTTGGCGGTCCAAAGGTAGTCGGTGGCGTGATTCTCCGGCACATGAACCCTATGTTGGCCTGGGCCTGGGTCGTTGTCCTCCCAATAGCAACTGGGCTCACCCTCCAGATCCGGCCGGCCCTCGGGGATGATCCTGACCTCGATCACGGCCAAATCCTGGCTCCGGTTCTCGCCGAGGCCCGACAAGACCGGCCGGCCGTCCGCCCCGTGCCCGTCCCAGCGCAGGGTGTGATGGCCGGGACCCAAGTCGGGCTCGCCGGCCGCCGGCGGCGTGTCTATGAAGCCGCCGCCCAGGGGCGCGATACTGGCCCCGGCGTCGGCGTAGACGGCGGCGGTGGCGGGGATAGGCGCGGTGCCTGTGGCGGCCGGGGCTTTGTCCACCGCCCGTACCGTCAGCCCGCTGATCTGGGGCGCGCCCCCCGCCGTGGCGTCCGGCGCGGCCAGGCTCGCCGCCGCCGCGGTGGCGACCGGAGCCGCGAGAGGCGACAGGCCATACACCCCGGCGGGGGCCGCCACGGCGCTGGCGCCAGGCGCCGCCCCCGGGGAAGCGAGGCCATACACCCCGGCCAGCGCCGAGACGTCGCTGTCGGCGCCAAGCGCTATCCCCAGGGGCGACAGGCCATACACCCCGGCGGGGGCCGCCACGGCACCGCCGATATATACCCCTGGCAGGGCCAGGGTACTCACCAGGGGACAGGGCTTGGCGTGGGGCGGCAGCTCCCCGTCCGTCCCGGAGATATAGCGGCCGGAAGAATCAGCCTGCCCGGCGGGGTTTTTCCCCGAGGTCAGAGTGTCCACCAATACCCCGGTGCCCGCCTCGAACTCGCCGTCCGCCACCGACCCGTCTTTCCAGATCTCCACCCGCGCGTTTTGGCCGTATTGCAAAGTGAAGGAGATCTCCAGGTACTGGCTGACGGGGTTAAAATTGGCCACCGTGATCACCGCCCCGTCCAGCGAGCGGGGCGCCGGCCCGCCGATGATCGAGGACATGAGGCAGATCAGCAGGGCTATAGCCGCCGTCTTTCGCCTGATATACCCCGCCCCTTGTCTTTTCCTCCCCCGCGAGCTCCTCATAGTGGATCCCCTCCCTCACTTTAGGGCCCGCCGCCCAAATGGCTTACCTCGGCGACAGCGCCGCCGCGACAATACTTTCCCGCCGTCTCATACATCTCTCACTGAAAATGATAATGGCTCAGCGACGCCTCCAGGATATCCCTGTACGCCCAATGCGACGGCGAGATATCCTTGAAGGGGTTCTCCCAAGTCAGGACATCCGCCTCCGCCTTCCGACCCAAAAACCGATTCAGCGCCACCACGCACTGCGCCCTGGTCACCGGATCGCCCGGGTGAAACCGCCCGTCGCCCATGCCAACCATCAAGCCCAGCGCCTTAGCCTTTAACACCGCGGCCCCGTACCACTCGCCCCCGCTCACGTCCGGGTAGCTTTGGCCCGCGATACTCACCGCGCCCACCGCCCGGCCAGGGGAGAGCCCAGCCTCGTATAGCCGGATCAGGCACGCCGCCAGCTCCGCCCTGGTGATCACCCGCCCCGGCCGGAAATCCCCCTCCGGGTAGCCCGTCAGATACCCCGCCTGGCAAGCGGCGATGATGGATCCGTACGCCCAATGGCTCGCTGTCACGTCGCTGAGGCTGGGCGCCCGCCGCATCATGTCCCCCGGCAGCAACCGGATCAGCATGGTGGCGATCTCCGCCCGGGTGACACCGATGTCCGGCCGGATCTCATCATCGTCATAGCCGCCGATCCAGGCCTGGTGAGGCTCGCCGGCGCTCCCGCCCGCCCCGGCGGGCAAGGGCGGCAGGGCGAACCCGATCCCCGGGATCGGGACAAAGCCGCCGACGCCACCCCCAACGCCGCCACCGCCAATAACGCCACCCGCCGGCGGGCCGCTGTCGTCCCGATCAAAATCCTCCGTGGTGAGCTGTATCCGAGCCGTCGCGTAGCCCTCCCCCTCGTCGCCCCGCAGCCAAATCACGGCGTAAACCCCGTCGCTCAGGAGGAGCGCCTCTTGCCAGCCCAACAAAGCCGTCAGATAGATCCCGTCGCTATTTCGACCGATACTTATTTTGCCCATGGGATCGCCCTCAATAGTGATCCCATAGCTGTCCGGCCCCAACCGGTATTTATCCCCGCCGACGGCGCCGTTGATTCCCCAATAGTACAGCGAGTTGTAAATATTGACCGACCGATCGCTAAAAACCCGCAGCCGCGACGGCCCGCTCAGCCGGAATTGATCCCTGGCCCCCGCTATCAGGTTGCCCTGATTGTCCTCGATCTCCCCGGCGCTCTCGCCGACGAGATAGTTGCCCGTCAAAATGAGCCGGCAGGCCGGGCTTTTGTCGGCGAGAGCCCTGACCCGCCCCGGCAACTCCCCTCTCAGCTGGTTGCCGCCCAGATGGATCAACTCCGCCGCCGCCAAGTCGCCCAACGCCGCCGGGATGGCGCCGCCAAGCTGACAGTCTCGCAAATCCAGAGCCGTCAGCGCGCTCAGCCGCCCCAACTCGGCGGGGATCATCCCGCCCAGCGGGTTCCCACCCAATGATAGCAGCTCCAAATTGGCCAAATCCCCCACCGCCGACGAGATCCCCCCGGTAAACCGATTTTCCGCCAAGTCCAAAATTCTCAGGGAGGCCATGCCGTAAAGGAACCCCGGCACCGGCCCGGCGTAAAAATCGCAGCCCCAAAGGGACAGTGTCTCCAGCCTGGCCAATCCCGCCAGACTATCCGGTATGGTGCCATACCAATCGTTTTGGCCCGCCGCCAGATACTCTAACCCAGACATGCCGCCCAAGCCGGCGGGCAGAATGTCTCGAAAAGCGTTGTCGCTGATATCCAAAACCCTGATTTTGGTATTACGGAGCAAGCTTGCGGGCAGGGGGGCGCTATACCCGTTGCCCTTGAGCAGCAGGATCTCCAGCGCCGGCATGTCGCCAAAACCCGCCGGCACCATACCGCTGTAAGCGTTGTGAGACAAGTCCACATTGGACAGCCTCGGCAAGGCGAGCAGCTCAGCCGGCACAGAGCCGGAGAGCCGATTATTGGCCAGGGACAAATACTCGAGGTTTCTGAGCCGCCCCGCGGCCCTGGGTATAAAGCCGCTGATCCCCGCCCCGTTTAGCCCCAAGCCCCGTATATTATCCAGGTCGGCGGTGCCCTCCAGCGTGTTGATACTTTTTTGCTCAACACTCAGCAGCCGCTCGATCTCGCCCAAAAACCAAGCCTGGCCCTCCGCCTCGGCGATAAAGGCCCGGGCGTACGCGGTGGTGGGCGCGGGGACGAAAGCGGCGGCGCCGTAGGCCGGCGGCGGCGAGAGAGGCGTCGCCGCCAGTGACAGGGCCAGTGACAAGGCCAGCGATAAGGCTAACGACATTTTTCTCATAGCGTAATCCCCCCAAGAACTTGACAGATTGTAAAGTCAATATGAAAAAAAAACCGCCTGTAAACACAGACGGTCTCATAACCAAATAATGACGGGGAAAATATCTCCCCATCAAGTCCCGGGGGATAAAAAAACGGGCGTCAACACTGTCGTAAAAGTCCTCACCGTATGCCTCCTATACCGGAAAAAACTGTGCCGGACAAACTCAGTTGGCGAGACGCGATACCTAAGCCGAGCGCCTTTGTTAAACCTTTGTTAAACACTGCCCTTACTCAACCTGAATATTAGCATTCTTAACCTGCCCTGTCAATACTTTATAAATAATTTTATCCTTATTTTCGATAATTTATTACTGGTAAATTCCCAATTGCCTTCTAAAATAATTGAGTATGACAAACCACGCAGGTCAATTATATATCTACCCTGCGCGGCTATATGGAGATCAGCGAAAAAAATTATAGGCTAAAGCGCCATGGCGGCCAGCAATAGCGCCAGGCGGGTCTGGGCTAGGGAGATGCCGCCTTGGAAATAGGCGATATAAGGCGGTCGCATCGGCCCGTCGGCGCTAAGTTCGCTGGAGGCGCCCTGGACGAAGCCGCCGCCGGCCATGATCACCGGATAGTCGTAGCCCGGCAGCAGATCCGGCTCAGGCGCGAAGGCGGCGTCCAGGGGGCAAGCCTTCTGGACGGCCTGACAAAAGGCGATCAGCTTTTTCGCCTCGCCCAGCTTTATCGCCTGCACGGTATCCGGCCGCTCATCCCCGGCGTCGGGCAGCGTGTCGTAGCCCAGGCGCCGGAAAAAGGCGGCGGCCAATACGCCACCTTTTACTGATTGGCAAACAGTTTGCGGCGCCTGAAACAGGCCCTGATAGGCCAGGCGGTTGAAGCCTAGGGAGGCGCCCATGTCGCTGCCCAGTCCCGGCGCCGTTAGGCGCCGGGCCGCCGCCGCCACATAGGCGGCCCGGCCGACCAGGTAGCCGCCGCTGGGGGCTAGGGTGCCGCCGGGGTTTTTGATCAGGGAGCCGATGGTCAGGTCGGCGCCCACATGCCCCGGCTCCAGGGGTTCTACCATCTCGCAGTAACAATTGTCCACCAGGCAGATCAGATCCGGCTTTTTTTGGCGCAGGGCGGCAATGACCACCGCCAATTCCGCCAAACTGACGGCGGGCCGCCAGTCGTAGCCTTTGGAGCGTTGCAGCAGCGCCATTCTGGTGTGAGGGCCAACGGCCGCCAGGAGCCGGGGCAGATCGATATGGCCGTCGCCGGCCAGAGGGATTTCCCTGTAGCCAATCCCTTGATCCAGCAAGGTATCCGCCTCGCCCCGGCGGCCGATAATCTTCAGCAGGGTGTCATAAGGCCGGCCGGCGGCGCTGATCAACTCGTCGCCGGGCCGCAGGTTGCCATAGAGGCCCAGGGATAAGGCGTGGGTGCCGGAAATGATTTGCCCCCGAGCCAGCGCCGCCTCGCCGCCGAAAAACTCGGCGAATATTTCCTCCAATAGCGCCCGGCCTTTATCGCCGTAGCCGTAGCCGGTGGAGCCTTGCAGATGAAAATCGGTGGCGCCCCGGCGCTGAAAAATCCGCAGCAGCCGCAGCTGGTTGTGAGCGGCGACGGCCTCCGCCCTGGCGAACATTTGTTCCAGGCCGCTTTCCGCCGCCGCCATAGTATCCAGCAATGTTCTGGGTATTTGGTACTCTTTCTCCAGCAGCTCCCGAGCCATCCCACAGGCGTTTTCTTTGCTGGGCGGCGCTGTTTCTTTGTCGATCATATGTTCTCGCCCGCGTTGTCGCCTGTGTTCACGCTAGCGTTCGCCGCGGTTTCCTCCTCCGGGCGGCTTGGCGGCAATCGCGCCGCCAGCAGCCGCAGCAATTCGGGTATACCCTCGCCGGTCTTGGCGGAGAACAATACCGCCGGCTGATAGTCCGCCAACAGGCCCTGCAAGCCGATGGGATCCTCTACCAGATCCGCCTTGTTGAAGGCGTGAAGCATGGGCTTTTCCTGACAGCCGATTTCCGCCAGCACCTTATGAACGGTCTTGATCTGCTCGGCCAGATCCGGGTGGGCGGCGTCCGCCACATGCAGGAGGATATTGGCGTAAGCGGCTTCCTCCAGGGTAGCTCGAAAGGCGGTGATCAAGGCGTGGGGCAGCCGCTGGATAAACCCTACCGTATCGGTCATCAGAGCCTCGGTCTCGCCCAGGCGGCAGCGGCGGGTCAGGGGATCCAGCGTGGCGAATAGCTTGTCTTCCGCCAAGGCCCCGGCGGCGGTCAGCCGGTTGAGCAAGGTGGATTTGCCGGCGTTGGTGTAGCCCACCAAGGCGATCACCGGCAGCTGATTTTTCTCCCGCCGGCTCCGATTGACCTCCCGCTGGCGGCGAATTCGCTCAATCTGCTCTTTCAAGCTGTCGATGCGGCGGCGGATATGCCGCCGGTCTTTTTCCAGCTGGCTCTCCCCCGGCCCCCTGGTGCCTATGCCGCCGCCCAGGCGGGAAAGGCTTTTGCCCTTGCCGCTCAGTCGGGGCAACGCGTAGCTTAGTTGCGCCAGCTCAATTTGCAGCTTCCCCTCCCTGGTGCTGGCCCGATCCGCGAAGATTTGCAAAATAAGCGTCGCCCGATCGATCACCCGGCAGTCCAGCTGTTGATCCAGCTGTTGTTGCTGGCGGACGGACAGCTCGTCGTCAACAATCAGCAGGTCGATTTCTTTTTCCTCCACCAGGGTACTGATCTCCGCCAATTTGCCTTTGCCCACATAATGGGCCGGATCGGGGCGCTCCCGCTTGACCAGCAGCCGTTCCACCGGTTGGCCGCCGGCTGTCTCCGTCAGGTCAGCCAGCTCATTCAGGGAGGCGTCAGGCGACAGACCGCCAGCCCCGCCCCGCCGGCTAAGGCTAAGACCCAGGAGCAGCGCCCGCTCAGGCGTCTGGTCGCCGCCGGTGTCATAGAGAATCTTTTTTTCCGTCTTTGTCATGCTCTCTCCTTTGATGATATTAGTCCGGCGGCCTGAAGATACTGCGCCAGAGCGGCCAAATCCCAGCCCTCCCGCTCGGATCTCCCGATACCATTCAGCAAAATTTCCCGGCCGGCTTCTGTCGCCATCCGCTCGCCGTCCAGCCAGAGGATCCGGTCGTCCCGGCGAAACCAGGTAAGCTGGCGTTTGGCGTAGCGGCGGCTGTCTCGCTTGATCAGCTCCGCGGTCTCCGCCAGGCTGCCACCGGCGCCGTCCAGATAGTCCAGCAGGCGCTTGTAGCCTATCGCCTGCCCCGCCTGGCTGTCCCTGGTCAGGCCGGCCGCCCGCAGGCGTTTTACCTCCGCTACCAGGCCGTCGTCCAGCATCTGATCCACCCGCCGGTCAATCCGGTTGTAAAGAAGGGGCCGGGGCAGATAAAGGCCCAAAAGCAGGGTGGGCAAAACCAATTCCGGCGCGGCCAGGGCCTGATTGTTGCGGGAAATTGGCTCCCCGTGCAGCTGATAATAGGCCAAGGCCCGCCGGGCGCGTTTTTGGTCATGGGGATGCAAACGGTCGGCGGTGACCGGGTCAACCGCCCTAAGCCGCCGCCAAAGCTCATCGCCCGAGGCGGGCGGCGGTTCCACCGCCCCGAGCGGGGCTATCGGCTCAACCGGGGCGGCGCCAAGCGTTACCGGCGGCTCCGTCGTCCCGTCGACCCCTTCGACCGCCCCGGCTGTCTTCGCCAGCGCTCCCGCTGTGCCCGACCCGAACGTCGGCTCCGCCCCGGCGGTGTTTTCCGGTCGGAAAGTGTAATTATACAAGGCGCCGTAAAGATATAAACCGCTGCCCCCCGCAAGGATCGGCCGCTTGCCCCGGCTGGCGATGTCCGCTATCTTTTCCCTGGCCAGCCGCTGATAATCAGCTACCGTAAAGGATTCCCAATGCTCCCGGGAATCGATCAGATAATGGGGAATCCCCCGGGCTTCCGCCGGGGTAATTTTGGCCGTGCCGATGTCCAGGCCCCGATAGATTTGCATGGAGTCGCCGGAAATAATCTCTCCCCCCAACTCCTCGGCCAGTCTCACGCTCAACGCCGTTTTCCCGGTCGCCGTAGGGCCAATCAATGCCAGTATACGCTCCAAAGCCTTTCCCTTCCTTATCCTGTACCCTATCATATACCTTATCTTGTACCCTATCCTGTACACTTACCCTTTTTCCCATACGCCATAAGCGATGGGACCATATTTGGTCTGATGGATCCGTTGAGCGCCTAATTGGGCAAATAAGGGGGAAAACCGCCTCTCCTTGACCACCAGGCGTTTTCTGGCCACCCGCAGGCCCGCCGCCAGCGCCGCCTCGTCAAAGGGGGCGTAACAGGCCAGGGGGCGCAGGCTATTCATGCTGGCGGATTGATAAGCGCCCCGCTGAAACATGGGGTCAAAATAAACCACGTCCCAGCTATCGGCCGGCTGAGCCGCCAAATAGGCGCCGGCCTCGGCCCGCTCGACCCGGATCCGGGCGGCCGCCGCCAGCAGCGGCGTTTTTTTGTGGTCGTAGCGGGCCGCTTCCCACCGCAGCCCCCAACTGGTCAGGAGGGCGATAATCGGTGAGGCTTCCAGGCCAAGCACCCGCCCTGCCCCGCCGTCGTCCGGCACGGAGCCGGCAGCCTCCGCCCTGACCTGGGCGGCTCGCTGGCCACCCGCTATTTCCGCGGCTCGCTGGCCGCCTATTGTTTCCGCGCCCCGCTCCCCGCCGGCGGCCCAGGCCGCCAGCAGGGCGTCCGCGGCCAGGCCGAGGGTGCAGTCCAATACCTGATCCCCAGGCGCGATACCGGCGGCGGTCAAAAAGACATCGCCGCCCCCCGCCGCCGCCTGGCGCAGCCGAGGCACCGCCATAGAGGGATGCCAGCGCAGCGGCGGCTCCGTCAGAAACAACCGGTTTTCCCGATCCAACACCACCAGGAAATCCAGCCTGTACTCTCGCCGCAAGCTCGCCAGGCCCCGGCCTTGCCGGGGGACAAAGACAGCCCCATACTCCGCCGCCAGCTGGCCGGCCAGGAACTCGCCGCCGCTATCGCCCTGGCCGCTGGTGGTAATGCCCCAGCGATAAGACAAATCCCCGCCCATCAGGATCGCCCGAAGGCCCGGAGCAGCCGGTGATAAGGCAATAGATACAAAATCGGCCGGCCGTGGGGGCAGGTCATGGGATGGGCGGTTTTTTGCAAGCCGGCCAGCAAGGCGGTCATCTCCGCCAGGCTGAGAACGGTGTTCGCCTTTACCGCCCCTTTGCAGGATTGCATCACCAGCAGCGCCTGCCGGGCCTCCGCCGGGCCGCTTCCCTTGCCCTCGGCGGCCAGTTTCTCCAGCAATTCCTTAAACATCGCCTCATCAATGGGCCGGCCGGCCGGGGATGAGCGCAGCAAATATTCCCTGGATCCAAAGCGTTCCGCGATCAGGCCCAAATCATTTAGCAGCAGGATATGCCGAATCAAGGTTTCTTCCTCACCCAGGGTCAGCCGCAGCTGTATCGGCGTCAGCAGCATTTGGGCGCTTTCTTTCTCCCCCGCCGCCGCCAGCAGGCGCTCATAAAGGATCCTCTCATGGGCCACATGCTGATCCGCCACCAGCAGCCCGGCCGCGGTTTCCGCCAGGATAAAGGTGGCCCGCAGCTGGCCGATCACCCGAAAGGCGATGTCGGGTCCGAAGAAAAAATCCTCCGGCCGGGATTCATCCAGCAAGGCTCGCAGGCTGCGGTTGTGCGCGTTGACACCCCATTGGCCCGGCGGCAGCGCGGTAGCCCTGGCCTCCAGGGCGGCGAAAAGGCTGCCCATGTCGCCGGTGGCCTCGCCCCGCCCGCCTGCTCCCGGCTCATTGGCGGCGCCGGCCCAATCCCCCAAAAGGCGCTCACCCGCCGCCAGAAAGCCTTGGCCGGCGGTATTTTCCCCCAGCGACGCGTCGTCGTCGTCAGAGAGAAAAGCGTAAAGCTTTTGCCAATCCTCTACCGGCCGTCCGGCCCGGCCCTCCCCGCCGCCGGCGGGAAAAAGGCCCGACGCCCTTGGGCTGCCACCGCGGCCGCCGCCGGCTGCCGCCCAGCCTGGCGCTGCCCCTTTCATTCCGCCGGTTGCCGCCCAGCCGGGCGCTGCCCCCCTCCCGCTGTCGGCCGCCGCCCCGCCGCTCACATATCCCGCCGCCGCCCCGTCCGCCTCGCTCCCGCCGCCTGCCGCTCCCGCCGCAGCTCCGCTCCCGCCGGCCGCGCCGCCCAGGCCGCCGGCGTCCGGCAGCAATTGGCCGCCGGACACGGCGAGCCGCAGCGCGCGGGTAAGCGCCGCGTACATATGAGGATCGTTGATCCGGACTTCCAGCTTCCCAGGATGCACATTAACATCCAACAGGCTGCCCGGCAACTGAAAATGCAGAATAGCCAAGGGAAAGCGGCCTTTCGGCAGCAAATAGGCGAATGCCTGCTCAATCGCCCAGCGGCTGTCCCTGGCGTCGATCCGGCGCCCGTTGATATAGATATGGTAGCCCTTCCTCGTCCCCCGGCTGTAAGGCGGCGCCGTGATCCAGCCCCGCAGCCGGGCACGGGACACCTCGGCGTCGACGGGCAGCAGCGCCTGCCGGGCCTCCCTGCCATAAAACAATTCCACCAGATCCTCCTGACTGTTGATCCCGGCGGTGTCCAGAATTATTTTGCCCTGACTTTCCAGGCTAAAGTCGATAGCGGGATAACCCAAGGCCAGCTGTATTACCAAATCATGGATCAGACCGCCCTCATAACCGGCGCTCCGCATGAATTTCAGGCGAGCCGGCGTATTAAAGAATAAATGCTCTACAGTTATTCGGGTACCTTGGGGGCAACCGGCCTTGCTGATCTCAGGCTCCCCCGCCTCGCCCTTGACCCACAGCCGGCTGCCCTGGGGGGAATCCTCCCGCCTGGTCACGATTTCCAGCGCGGCCACAGAGGCGATACTGGCCAGCGCCTCGCCCCGGAAGCCCAAAGTGGCCAGGTCGTCCAGATCGCCGATTACCCTCAGCTTGCTGGTAGCGTGGCGCTCCACCGCCAGAGGCAAATCGCCGCTCGCTATCCCGGCGCCGTCGTCGATCACCCGAATCAACGCCAGGCCGCCGTCCCTGATCTCGATCCGAATCCGCCGGCCGCCGGCGTCAATAGCGTTCTCCAGCAATTCCTTGACCACGGAGACCGGGCGCTCAATCACCTCGCCGGCGGCTATTTGGTTGGCGGTCAAATCGTCCAATCGCTGTATGCGTGGTTCCTGGCTCATACCGATCCCCTCAATTCCTGTTGCAGCCAATAAAGATAATTTAAGGCGTCCAGCGGCGTCATGGCCATAATATTTTTCTCGCCTAAATCCTTGGCCGCCCGCCTAAAAGCGGCGTCCGGCGGCGCTTTCTCCCCCTCGGCGGCCGCGGCGCTATCAGCGGCAGACGCGGCGACGCTATCTGCAACGGTTGTGGCGACGCTATCAGCATCGGCTGTGGCGACGCTATCAGCAGGGGCTTTAGCGACGCCGCCAGCGACAACGCTGTCAACAGCGACGGTATCAGCGGTAGCCGCGGCTACCGCCGCAGTGGCTGCAGCGACGACCCCGCCACCCTGGCCCTGGCCTCGCCGGCCGCCGGTTTTCCCACTTATCTCCGCCGGCAAGGCGAACAAGGATATTTGGCGGGCGCCGCCTCCGTCGGCGTCGCTGGCGCCGGCGGCGTACAGCTTGTCCTTTTCCAATTCCGCCAGCTTGGCCCTGGCCCGCCGGATCACTGTCTCCGGCAGGCCCGCCAGCTGGGCGACATGGATCCCGTAGCTTTTGCTCGCCGAGCCAGGCAGGATTTTGTGCAGAAAAACGATCCGCTCCCCTTCCTCCTCCACCGCGATGGAGAGATTCCCGGCGCCGGCGTACAGCCCCGGCAGCGCTGTCAATTCCAGATAATGGGTAGCAAACAGTGTTTTGGCCCCGCTACGCTCCAGCAAATACTCGCTCACGGCCCAAGCGACGCTCAGTCCGTCATAAGTGCCGGTACCCCGCCCCACCTCGTCTAAAATCACCAGGCTGCGGTCGGTGGCGCGGCGCAGGATATGGGCGACCTCATTCATCTCCATCATAAAGGTACTTTGGCCGCCCCGCAAGTCGTCGCTGGCGCCTACCCGGGCGAAAATCCGATCCCGCAAAGGCAGCGTCGCCGCCGTCGCCGGCACGAAGGAACCCATTTGCGCCAGGACAAAAGCCACCGCCACACTGCGGCAATAGGTGCTTTTACCGCCCATATTGGGGCCGGTAATGAGAAACAGGTTGGTATCCGCCGCCATCCGCAGATCGTTGGGCACAAACCGCTCCCGCTCCATGATTTGCTCCACCACCGGATGGCGCAAGTCCTTGATCCGGATCGCCGCCTCCCCCCGGATCCCCGCCGGCTGAAAAACCGGCCGGCAATAATGCCGGGCCGCCGCCACCTCCGCCAGGGATTGAAACACATCCAGCCGGGCCAGGGCCGCGGCGGTGATCTGCACCCTGGGCAAGGCCGCGGTGAGAAAAGCCAGCAGCTCCTGATATAATTCCAGCTCCAGGGACACCATTTTTTCCTCCGCCCCCAGCACCAATCCCTCCAGGCGGATCAATTCCTCCGTCACGAAACGCTCGCCGGAGGCCAGGGTTTGCTTGCGTTGGAAATGAGGCGGGATCAGGGGCAGGTTGGTTTTGGTCACGTCAAAATAATAGCCAAATACCTTATTGAAGCCGATTTTCAGGGACTTAATCCCCGTGCCCTCCCTTTCCCGCCGCTCCAATTCCAGCATCCAGCGCCGGCCGTTGAGGGCGCCGTCCCGGTACTCGTCGGCCCGGCTATCATACCCCGGCCGTATGAAGCCGCCTTCCTTCCAATTGTTGGGTATTTCCTCCGCCAACGCCTGCTCCAGGCGCTCCCGCAAATCGCCCAACTCATCTATGTCGGCGTAAATCGCCGCTAATTCCCGGCTACCCAGCCCCGCCCCCGCCGGGCCTTCGCTGAGGCAAGGGCCGGCGGCGCTGGCGCCGGCCCTGTGGTCTGAGCCGGCCGCGGCGTTGGCATCAGCGCCGGGCGATTCTCCCCCTTGTCCGGCGCCGGCACAGGCACCGTCACCCCCGCCGGCGCTTGAGCCAGCGCTTGAGCCAGCGCCGGCGCCGGACAACTCGCCTACCAGACGGCGGATAGCCGGCAAGGCGGCGAAGGACTGCCGCAAGGACAGCAATTCCCTGGGAACGGCCCGCTGATAGGCCACCCTGGTCATTAGCAGCTCCATATCATAAATCTCCCGCAGCAACCGGCGCAGTTCCTGGCGGCAGCTCCAATCCCGGCGCAGGCGATCCACCGCGTCCAGGCGCGCCTCACTCGCCGCCCGCTCCACTAGGGGCTGTTCCAGCCAGCTCCGCAGCAACCGGCCGCCAAAGGCGGTTTTCGTCTCGTCCAACAGATCCAGCAGGCTGCCTTTTTTCTCGTAGGTACGCAGGTTTTTGGTAATCTCCAGATTGCGAAAGGTGGTGGGATCCATGATCAGCCGGTTGGCCGGCGTCTCCAGGGTAATTTCCCTGATTTGGGCCGGCGCCGTCTTTTGGGTTTCCTCCAGATAAGCCAGAATCGCCCCGGCGCAATCCCCGGCTAAAGGATACTCCAGCCAAAGGGGCGGCGCCGCGTCCTGAGTAGCGGCCTGAGTAGCGGCCTGAGTTTGGCCCGTAGCCTGAGCCGCGGTCTGAGCCGCTACCTGAGTCTGGCCTGCGGCCTGAGTCTGGCCCGCGGCCTGAGTCTGGCCCGCGGCCTGAGCCTGGGCCGTCGCCCGCGTCGCCGCCGGCGCCTGATCCATAGTCTGAGCCGCCGCCGCGGCCAGCGTCGGAAATTGGCGGCGCAGAAGCTCCCGGCCCTTTTCCCGGTGAAAAGCCTGATCCGGCCGCAGCGTGACGACGCTCCGCTCCTTCTCCCCCTCCGTCCACTGGCGGCTGATCTCCGCCAGTGTCAAGTAGTCCTTCTCGGCGATCAGGATCTCCCTGGGCCGTAGCCGCGTCATCTCCCCGGCCAGCGTCTCCAGGCTGTCCGGCCCGGCGAATTCCCCGATCCGCAATTGGCCGGTGGATACCTCGCACAACGCCATGCCCCAGCTATCACCCGCCCCTCGCAGCACAGCGGCGATAAAGCTGCTTTCCGCCTCCGCCCCGCCGACCTCCATCGCCGTGCCGGGCGTAACGACGCGGACAACCCCCCGCTTGACCAGGCCCTTGCAGGCCCGGGGATCCTCCAACTGCTCGCAGACGCAGATCCGGAAACCCTTCTGCACCAAGCGGGCCAAATACTGATCAAGGGCGTGATGAGGCACGCCGCACATGGGCATCCGATCTTCCCCGCCGGCCGCCCGGCCGGTCAGCACAATATCCAGCTCCCTCGCGGCGATGACGGCGTCCTCCCCGAAAAACTCGTAAAAATCCCCCAGGCGAAACATCACCAAGGCGCCGGGATTTTCTTTCTTGACCGCCAGATATTGCCGCATCATCGGCGTTTTGGGGTCGCCAAAGCCGTCCGCCAGGGGCGATGCCTGCTCTTTAGCCGACCCGTCGACCGCTTCCCCGCCGCTCGCCTGCCCGCCTGGCGCTTGCCCGCCGCTCGCCTGCCTGCCTGGCGCCTGCCCGCCGCTCGCCTGCCCGGCCATCCTCATCTCTTTCGTCAACGCTTCCGCGCCCTCCTATCCTTTAGGCAGCGTCTGTTCCCGGTAATGTGTCACAAAGCGCTAGCCATAGGTAACATAGGGATAACGCCGCCGCATATAGGCCAGAATCTCCTGGATAACGCCTTCCCTGGCATAAACTCGCGCGTCTTGCCGACCGTCCCTGAAACAAAACACCAGCGAGCGTTCCGACGTCGCGAGCCGCCCCAGCGGGCCTAATTTTATGCTCCTTGTGTTTTCAGACGGATACACCCGGGCGAGCTGCCCCACCGCCATAACCGCCACCGTCGTCTCGCTGTTGATAATGATGGCCTGATCGGTGAAAAAATACGCGCCGTTCAAGCAGTCGGCCTCGCTAAGCCCCGCGTCCAGCTGTCTCGCGGCCGCCGCCCTGTCCCCCGCCTGTCCCCGAAACCGCCGCAGCTCCCAGCGCAGAAGGATGGGGCGACATAGCTTGAGCAAAGGGCTTCCGCCCCGCCTCAAACCGCCCCGGAGGGATCTGATCCCCTCCCAGGACGCGCCCTTTGTCCACACAAGATCCTCGTTTCCCGCGAACAGATCCGGAAAAATTTCCTTGGCTCGCTTTTCCAACTCATCCATCCCGCTCACCCCTCAACCGCGTTAAGGCATCCTTAGAACCAGCGCGACTTAGAACCAGTTATTATTTCACAAGTCCTTACGCCATAAATTATGTGGCCTCCCCGCTCAACGCCCAGGCTTGGGCCTGGGTGATCCGCACCTGATGAAAACCGCCCACGCCGGCGGCGTCGCCGGGAAAACGGACTAATTGGTTGCCTTCGCCTCGGCCGGCCAAAACGCCATTCTCCCAATGATCCGCCAGCACCCGCAACTCCCGCCCCAGCAAGGCCTGGCGTAGCCTGGCGCCGTTGGCCGCCTGGACGTCCATCACCGCCCGCAACCGGCGCTTTTTCTCCGACGGGGGAATTTGCCCGCCCATAGCCGCCGCCGGCGTGCCCGGCCGGGGGGAATACATAAACATAAAAGCGGAGTCAAAGCCCACCCGCTCCAGTAAATCCAGGGTATCCCCCAGATCCGCCTCAGTCTCCCCCGGGAAGCCCACAATAATATCGGTAGTCAATACCGCCTCCGGCACCTGGGCGCGAATCCGCCCCACCAGAGCCAGATAATCCTCCCTGCTGTAGCCCCGGTTCATCCTGGCCAAAATCCGGTCACTGCCGGATTG
>JAISDE010000163.1 GCA_031265035.1 Peptococcaceae bacterium
AAATTGCAATTTAAAAATAGAGAAAGGAAAGCACTACGCTTTCGTGGGCATCAATGGAGCGGGCAAGACAACGATCGCCAAGCTCTTTTCGCTTTTATATGATGATTATGAAGGCGAAATAATAATCAATGGCAAAGAACTCCGGGAGTACGATTATTCGGAAATCAAGGGATTTTTTTCCTATGTTTTTCAGGATTTCGCCAAGTATTACATTTCAATGCGGGATAACATCGCGATCGGCAGTTCTTTTACCGTTGAGGAAACAGCCTTGCGTTCGGTCTTATCGCGAATGGATATGATAGATTTCGCGGAGCGATTGCCGGAGGGTATCGACACAAATCTCGGGAAAATACGGCCAAACGGCGTGAATATTTCCGGCGGCGAATGGCAGAGGATCGCGATATCCCGGGCGCTTTGCAGCGACGCCCCGATTCTGATTCTGGATGAGCCTACCGCCGCCCTTGATCCTATATCCGAAAGCAATATCTATTCGCTTTTTACAAGCATATCCAAAGAGAAGACCACAATAGTGATTACCCACCGTCTTGGCGCCGCCAGAATGGCGGACAAAATATTTGTCATCAATAATGGTTGTGTCGAGGAATCCGACTCTCACGCCGAACTGATGGCGGCCGGTGGGCTCTACGCGGAAATGTTTGAAAGCCAAAGGAGCTGGTACAATGAGCAAGGGTAAAAAGCAAGGCGCGCTCAGTGTTTTTCGTACAGTATTTCCGATTGTGTTTCATTCCGCCCCGGGCACATATATCGCCTTGGAAATCGTATCTTTTCTCCATGCCTTAGCCTTTGTCGGGCTGCCCATTTTCTTTCAGCGGCTGTTTTCCGTCGCCGAACATTTGGTCAATGGTAGCGCGACTATTTCGAATGTCATATTTGCGATATCGCTGCTGGCGTTAGTGAATATTTTCTGGCAAGTCATCAACGCGACAGAGAATTTTATTCCCATCGTCTATGAGGAAAAAACTAAAGGAAAATTAGCCCGTGATATGCAGGACAAAATTGCCCGTCTCAGTCCCCTTGATTTTGAAGATACCGGCAAACTGGACGATATCAATAAGGCCGAGCAAGGGAAAAATAATGCCGTCGATTATGTTATCCGATTCTCTTGGATATTTAGTTTTTATATCCCTTACTTTGGCTTGATGGGATGGTATTTCGCGACACTAAAACCAATTCTCGCGGTGCTGATATTACTGATCTTCACCCCTTCCTTCCTAGCATACATCGCGCGAATCCAAATCTTCAGTAAACTTGAGGATAAATCCGCGCCGCTGCGGCGGGAAAGCGAATACTACCAGGCCTGTATTGTGGACAGAGAGTATTTCAAGGAAACCAGATTGCTGGGCGCGTACGGCTACTTTGAAAAGCTCCGCCAAGAGAACATTCGGTTAATCAATGATCTCAGCTTTAAGGCGAACCTCAAGTCCAAATTATACGAGGCGGGGCTGAAAATCATCACGGTTTTGGGGTATGTTGGCATATTGTTACTATTGTTTTATTCGGTTTTGGACCGTTCAATATCCGTGGGAGCTTTTGCGTCCATACTTGCGACAATAACCTATTTGTTTTTTTTGATGGACGAGTTGGCATCCCAAATCGTAGGCGATTTAACTAAAAATTGGGGGACGATCAACAATTATATCAATTTCCTTAATTTGAATGAACGGGGAGGCGTTGAGCAGAAAACCGATTTCAGCAATGGTATTGAGGCGCGAAATGTTTCCTTCACGTATCCGGCCAAGACAACGCCGGCCTTAAAAAATATCAGTTTTAGCATAAAACCCGGCGAGACCGTAGCTATCGTTGGCGAGAACGGTTCCGGGAAATCAACGCTAATCAAACTGCTAACCGGGATATATCTTCCCAGCCAAGGCGAAGTTTATTTTGGCGGTACCAATACGGGGACGATCACCAAGAGCTCATTATTCGCAAACATGTCAGCGATATTTCAGAAGTTTCAGCAATACAAAATGACACTGGAGGAGAATATCGGCATCAGCGCTACCGGTCAACGGCAGGACGGCGGTTCATTGGACGGTGTTTGCCAGTTGTCGGGGTTTTCCCCCGGGGACCCGGTCTTTTCAAATGGCTATGAGACAGTGCTTTCCCGCGAGTTTGGTGGCGTTGACCTTTCCGGCGGCGCTTGGCAAAGAATCGCTATTGCCAGAGGTTTGTACCGAACCCATGAAATGATTGTTCTCGATGAGCCTACCGCCGCTATTGACCCCATCGAAGAGACCAGGGTATATCACCAGTTTGCCCAGATTTCCCAGGGGAAAATCGCCGTCATCGTGACCCACCGCCTTGGTTCGGTCAGACTGGCAGACCGGATTTTTGTCCTCAAGCAAGGCGAATTGGTCGAAAGTGGCACCCACGAGGAATTGCTAAATTATGGCGGGGAATACGCGCGGTTGTATAAAAGCCAAGAGCAGTGGTATATGCGCTGATTTTATCCCAGCGATTTCGCGCTGATAGCCGGGTTCTCTGTCATCAGACGGATTATCAACCTTTGAATGTCGTTTTCTACGACATTTTCTACGACACTTTCTACGACATTGCTGTCGCAGAAAAAGGTGACGCTGACCTCGCCCGACGATACCTCAAACAAAGGCTCGCGCTTGCCGGCATCCTTGCAGGCGTCGGTTATCCGTTCAATCCCGCGCCCCCGCGTCTCATATGCTAAAGTTTTATGTGCCCCGGCCTACCGGCTTAAAAACGCGGCGTAGGCTCGGCGGGCCGCGCTGCCTCGCAGCCGGGAAATGGGGACGCGGGCGCCGTTGCTCATCAAAAAGCCGTCCTTGTCCAGCTTGCGCGCGTGGGCCATATTCACCAGATAAGAGCGGTGGGGGCTGATAAAGCGGGGATCCAGCAAAAGGTCGGCGACGGCCTCGGCGAAGGGAACCCGCAGCACCTTGGTGCTCACCGTTTGGCCCGCGGCCAGCTGATAGGTGAGGGTATGCCCCGTCACCTCCACGGCGATAATGTCGCCCCGCCGCACCCGCAGATCATATTCCGCCGCCGCGATCACGGTCATAGCCTCCACCTGCCGGGCCAAAACCCGGAGCGCGTCGTCCATGGCGGCAAATAGCCGCGCCTTCTCCACCGGCTTGACCAAATAGTCCATCGCCTTGATTGTGAACGCCTCCACGGCGAAATCCGCCGAGCTGGTCAGGAAAATAATAGCGCTTCGCTCCTCCTGCCGGCGCAGGGCGCGGGCCAAGGACATGCCATCCATGCCGGGCATGATAATATCCAAAAAATACAAGTCGAACACTTCCCCGGCCCCCAGCGCCGCCATCAGCGCCTCGGCGCTGTCAAAGCCCCGGCACTCCATGGCGATGTGAGGCGCCCGGGCCTGGTACAGCAGCAGCATATCCAGCAGAAACTCCGCTTCCATGGCGGTATCATCACAAATAGCGATGCGCGTGACACTCACCCCCCTTTTAGAACCAGTCCTTAGGATCAGTCCTTAGCGATCGCCGGCGCCGGCCTGCAGCTCAAACAAAACCGCGCCCAACTCGCTGGCCAAAAGTTCCATTTGCTTTGGCACAGAGGCGTCGTCCCCCTGCCCCAGCGCTTGCTCCACCCTGGCGGCGGCGGAGGCCAGCCGAGCGGCGCCGATCATATTGGCGGTACTCTTGAGCGAGTGAGCCAGCCGCGTGGCCAGCTTCCCGTCCCCCCGGCGCAGGGCGGCGGCTATTTTGGCGTGGGAATCGGCGTTGCTGTCGGCAAAGCGCAAAAGCAGCCGCTGATACCATTCCTCGTCCCCATCGGTCACCTTCAGGCCCAAATCTCGGTGAATAGCCACCGCCCTGACGCCGGCGGCGTCCTGCCCGGTACCCTGCCCGCCGCCCTGCCCGGCGCTGGCGCCCTGAGGCGCTTCCTCCCAGCCGGCGGGCGGCAAATACCGCAGCAAGCAAGCCCGCAAATCCCCGGTGGAAAAGGGCTTGGCCAGGCAATCCAGCATACCCGCCGCCTGATACGCCTCTTGATCACTGGTCATCACATTGGCCGTCATCGCCACGATAGGCGTCGCGACACCCAACCGGCGCAGGGCCGCCGCCGCTTGAACGCCGTCCATCACCGGCATTTGGATATCCATCAGTATCAGGTCAAAAGGCCGGTTTTCCGCCAACCGCCCCGCCGCCAATTCCACGCCCCGCCGGCCGTCCTGAGCCAGCGTCGCCGTCAGCCCGGCCCGGGTCAGATGCTCCCTCGCCAACTCCCAATTGGCGGCGGTATCCTCGCACACCAGCACCTCCCCGGTAAAAACCGGCCGGCGGCAAGCGCTATCGCCCTGCCCCGCCGGAACGGCCGCCATCGCCGCCTCATCGACCCTATCAAAGGTCAGGATAAAAGAGAAACGGCTGCCCACACCAGGCGCGCTGTCCACCCGCAACTCGCCACCCATCAGCTGAATCAGGTTTTGGCAGATGGACAAGCCCAGGCCCGTGCCGCCGTAACGGCGGGTAGTGCTGGAATCCGCCTGGGTAAAGGATTCCCCTATTTTGGCGATCTGCTCCCCGGTCATGCCGATGCCGCTGTCCTTGACGGAAAATAAAAGCGCGACCCGATCCTCCCGCCGCTCCTGGGTCTGGCAGGACATCTCCACCCCGCCGACGCCGGTAAACTTGATGGCGTTGGACAGCAGGTTGAGCAGGATCTGCCGCAGCCTGGTAGGGTCGCCCAGCAGCCGCTCCCTGGCCCCGTCGTCGGCGCTGATATTGAGCCCGATCCCTTTCTCGGCGGCCTGGGTGGTATTGAGCGTGGCGCATTCCTCAAACACCTTTTGGGCGGTAAAGGGAATCCGCTCCAATTCCACCTTACCCGCCTCAATCTTGGAGATATCCAGCAGATCGTCGATAATCCGCATCAGCCCTTTGGCGCCCCGCTCAATATTCAACAAATATTCCCTAGCGGCGGGGGTCAGGCCCGGTTCTTCCATGGCCAGATCCGTGAAGCCGATAATGCCGTTCATGGGCGTTCGGATCTCATGGCTCACAGTAGCCAAAAAAGTGGACTTTACCCTAGATGCCTCCTGGGCGGCCCGGGCCGCCTGACGGGAGGCGTTTTCCTGCCGCTCCAGAATATGTCGCGCCCGCTTGAGCCGAGCGTTGCTTTGCGCGATGCCGGCCGCCAGCAGGCTCACCGCCAGCGCCGCCCCGCCCATCACCCAGGTATCGGCGTACTGATACCAAAGGCGCAACGGCGCGACCCGAAAATACCACCTGGCATTGAGAATATCTATCTCCCGCTCAAGGCCGGGCGCGTCCGATCCGGAGTCGGCGTCAGCGTCAGCGTCAGCGCCGCCGCCGGCGATTACCTGCCGCCGGCCGTCGTCCGGATTGATCCGCCATATCTCGTAAGTGAGATTTTGCGCCGCCAAGGATTCCAGCCGCACCTCCCGTAGCGCCTGGGGATATTTCAGGGTAACGGAGACAATGCCCCAAAAATCCCGGGCACCGCCCGGACCGTCCACCCATACCGGCAGCCGGCCCACCAAAGCCAGGCCGCCCTGCACCAGCTCAAAGGGGCCGCCAAATACCAGCTCGCCCGTCTCCTTAGCCAGCCGCGCCTCAATATTGCCGGCGCCCGCCTGGAAAAAAT
The DNA here is from genome assembly GCA_031265035.1 of Peptococcaceae bacterium. Taxonomy (GTDB): domain Bacteria; phylum Bacillota; class Peptococcia; order DRI-13; family UBA5745; genus JAISDE01. The sequence goes on from JAISDE010000163.1 coordinate 5,626, forward strand.
CCAGGCCCAGCACACCCTCGTTGCCCTGAAGGG
>JAISDE010000097.1 GCA_031265035.1 Peptococcaceae bacterium
GCGCGCTAGACTTTATCCCATTTTTGACACACTCTAGTGAGTTTTTGGGGGCGAAAATTATTTTCGCCCCCCTCGCGTCCCCTTTATGTATAACGCTTTGCAGACAAACGAAATCATTCCAAACTAACTAGTCCCCCCAACCTTTGTCGGTAACCTGTCGGTAACCTTTGGCTGGGGGTTGAGCGGGCGATCTATCGGCTAATCCCTGTCTAACCGGCCTTAAATACGGCTATACCCATAAGAAGCCGCTTCGCGGCGTCCGGATTCTCAAAGTCCTGCTGAATCATACTCTTGATTTTACGGAGCCGGTATTTCATTGTGCTGCGGTCGACAAACATTGAGCTTGCCGCGCGGGACAGCTTGTTGCCGTGCAAAAGGTACTGTTCCAGTGTACTAAGGTAACTCGTCTGATTTCTCTTATCATACTCGAATAGAGTTACAACGTCTGAAAGCTCCAGAATTTGCTTTCCCAAGCGATCCAGAGCGCCGGACAAAATGATTTGCGTATACATAGAACTGGCGCTAAATACATAGCCCTCGCCGCTCTTCCCGCGCTCAAGCGCCTGCGCGGCCTGGAGCCTGAAGCCTTTGCGCTGCGCTAAAAGCTCAAATTTGGACGAGATCCCGCAGCGGAATCGGTATCGCCTGGCTATACCCTCCAGTTGGGCCAGAATATCGGCGTCGATGCCGCCGCCGAGACCGCCGCCCATATTATACAAAAAAACCAGCAAAACGCCGTCCGATATAAGGTGAAATGACCTGGGGACAAATGCCCTCAAATCCCGTTCCGCCTCTTCCATCTCCTTTAAGCGATTCTCCCCGTCAAAACCGCCCAGGGCGGCTACGGCATAACCCGGCTCAAACCTGCCCGGCAGGTCGCTGGCGCTCACACTGTACAGCCCCTCCAGCAGGTTTTTTGACAAGTCCCCGTCATACAGCAGAAGCTCTCGGGCGAAATCGTCCGTAAGGACATCTCCACAATACTCGGCTCCCCACTCCTCTCCCCCCGCGAAATAGCCGTACAATCTGGCGAGAGCTTCGGCGATATCCTGAACAAGCCTTGGATCATCGCGGTCATTGAAGCTCGCCGCCAGCATGCCGCCGGTTTTTCCCTTTATATATATAGGCAGGCACAAAAAGCGGGACTCGCCTATCTCGCCGGCGTCAAAAAACGCCGGTTGGCCTGTCGCGAACATTTCGGCGATCCGGCGGCCCATTTTTGTATTTCGTCCGATCACGGAGCTTGGCAAATGGCCGTTTTCCAGCGAAAAAGCCCAGGCTTTGTCTGCCGCCTCTCCGAATGTATGCGTCAGCAACCGGTAATTCAAATCAAAAAACGCTGTCCGGATCCCCGAGGCAAGGTAAACCGTTTGGGCGGTTTGCCCCATGTCGCGGCCGGCGATCAAGCTGTCTAACAGCGCTATATTCAATTCTCTCAGAGAGTCGATTCCCATCTTTTCGCGTCACCTCCCGGTTTCGACGTCACCCTCCAGTTTCGACGCCACCTCCCGGTTTCGACGTCACCTCCCGGTTTCGACGTCACCCTCCAGCTTCGGCGTCACCTTCCGGTTTCGCTTAACCGCGACATTTTGTACATATCGATCCCCAGCGTCAGGCAGCCGGCGCAACGGGAGTCGTCTATACTAATCCCAAGTATCTCCTGAATTTTCCCAATTCTGTTGATAACCGTATTTTTATGTATCCCCAGCTTCGCGGCCGCGGCGGCAGGCCGACGAAAATTGCTGACGTAGGCCTCCAGCGTCTCCATATAACCGTTTTTTCCCAAGGCGTCCGCCTCGGCGACTGCTTTGACGCCGGGATGCCGGCAGACCGGATCGCCGAATCTCTCGATCGCGCAGTACGCTATGATATCGCGGTAGCATTCGTGAAAAAGAGACGTTCGCCTGGTTTTGCCGCCGATAGACATAGCCAGCATCGCCTGCATACGCCTGCTTTGAATATACGAAAGGTCGGAAAAATAGTCCGATACGCCGCCGCGAAGATCATGTTTAAGAGCTATGCTTTCCAGCATATTTCTGATACCCGTCATATCTTTTCCCGGGTTTATGCCATAGTAAAGAAGATACAGGTAATTCTCGCCGCTGAGACAGCCGATGATCCGCCTGCCGCCTCCGCACAGCACGCCTCTGGCGTAGCGTAGCCTGGAAACGTCGGTCTCTTTTGAGGACAGGATCGCGAATACATAGGGCGCCGGGTACTGCCCGGCCAGCCGCGCGGCAACAGACTCTGAGGCGCCGTTCCCAAGCAGCAGCGTCTCCGCTACCCGCTCAAGGGACATATCGCTCAGGTCATAACCATTTTTCAGCAGCAACGGAATCACATCAGCGATCAGGTCGGTAGCCGCCAGAACACCCTCCGGATCCCCGTCCTCGATCATAATGCCGGCGTACCCGATCAGTTTCCCGTCGCTGAATACAGGGCCGGCAGCCTGGGAATATCCTTTGCTTGTGCCCCAGTCAAAGACTTGAGCGCGGCCTTTCAAATACATTTTTTCCTGATAAGTCAAATAATTATTCGTAACGATCGCTTCCTCCGACGCCCGGCCGCGGCTGACAATATCTTCCCAGTGAGAATAGTAACAGGGCCTGGCAAAGGCGTAGGCAATCAGCCCGAAGGAAACGTCAAAGCAAATCAGGGGCAGCTTCACACAATCGTAAACGCGGTCAAAAAGCGTCTGAACCGACTCCCCTTTTATAACCGCGTCCAGCAGTATCCGGCGCAGCTCATCCAAGTCCGGTTTTGGCATAGCCTACTCCTTTCCACCGCTAAGGACTAGTCCTATGTGACACCTAAAACTTTACCAAGCGCAAGTATCTCCTAAAAATAAAAATATACTGATTTTTATAACTTTGTCAATAGCCTGTGCAAAAAGGGAAATGGCCCGCCGTACTTTTCCCTGTCTGCCCATGCCTGGCGCGCACAACAAAAACACCGGTGTTTTCGCCCTTCCCGGCGCCCGGTGTGCGATTGTGAAAAAAGGCGCATGGGCAATTCCCCTTTTTGAACATTGTTCCGGCGGGACGGGCGCATTAAGATAGTCTCAAGTTTCAAGCAATCCCAAATAATTATAAGGAGGCGCGCTATGGATTACAAACTGAAAGACAAGGTCGTCGTCATCACCGGTTCCACAGGCGGTATCGGCCAGGCTTTGGCCAAAGCCTTCGCGGCCGAGGGCTGCAAACTCGCGATCACCTCAACCAAACAGGAAAAACTGGCCGCTTTTGTTCCCACCCTGAAAATTCCCCCCGAAAAACTCAAGACTTTTGTCGCGGATGTGACCAAAGAGGAAGACGTCAAAAATTTTGTCGAGGGCGCCGCCGCTCACTTCGGCTCCGTGGACGTAATGATCGTCAACGCGGGCTATGAGGGATCGGTGGAGTTCGTCCATGACGCCACTCTGGAAAATTATATGAAGGTTTATAGCGTCAACGTCTTCGCCCCGCTGTATTGCATGAAGTACGCGGCCCGGCAAATGCTGCGGCAAAAAAGCGGCGCCATCGTCACCATCGCTTCCAACGGCAGCTACACCACGGCCGCCGGTATGGGCGCCTATTGTTCTTCCAAGCACGCCGTAGCGGGGCTGGCCAAAAGTGTGGCCCTGGAACTCGGCCCCCATGGGATTCACTGCAATTACATATGCCCCGGCGGCGTGGAAACCCCCATGATTCACAGAATTGAGCAAGGTACCTTCGGCGACGCGAAGACCCACGCGGAATGCGAGCAAATTTTCTCCGCCCAGTATCTGGATCATCGGTACTGCAAGCCGGAGGAAGTGGCTGATCTCGCTCTGTTCCTGGCGTCCGACGTGTCCTCACACATCATGGGATCGGGCATCCGCCT
>JAISDE010000112.1 GCA_031265035.1 Peptococcaceae bacterium
GAAAATGGTGCACGTTGTTGGCGCTGCCGCAGAATATGCAAGCCGGCTCATACTTTTTCAGAATAATTTTTTCCTCATCGACATAGATCTCCAAAGCGTCTTTCAAGTCGATGCCCAAGGTGCGCCGCAGCTCAATGGGAATGACCACCCGCCCCAACTCGTCGACTTTTCTCACAATACCGGTAGATTTCATAAAAATACAACTCCTCTCTTATATACAGCACATTCTCACAGCACAGTATTCGGATGACTTTGGCTGTTAAGTAAAGAATAACAATACTTCCAATTAAAGTCAACCCTAAAACGCGAAATTTTCAAAAGAAAATCTAACTTTTTTGGCAGAAATTTATGCCATAAAAGTATACAAATATAAAACATGGGAAAAATACAATATAATGGAAAATATAAAAACGCGGGAGGAACGAAAATGAGCGAGAAGTTTTATATTACGACGCCGATTTACTATCCCAGCGCCCAGGCCCATATTGGGCATGGCCTGACGACGGTATTGGCGGACGCTTTGACGCGGCTAAAAAAAATGCGGGGTTACAAGACCCGTTTTCTTACCGGGATGGATGAGCATGGCCAGAAGATCGCCAAGGCGGCCCAGGCGGCCGGGAAAACGCCGCTACAGCATGTGGACGACATGGCGGTGATGTGGCAGGGTTTGTGGCGGCAGCTGATGATTGACAACGACGATTTTATCCGCACCACGGAAGACCGGCACATTCGGGGCGTGGTAAAGATTTTTCAAAAAATTTACGAGAAGGGGGATATTTATCTCTCCCGTTATCAGGGTTGGTACTGTGTTTCCTGCGAGACCTATTTCACGGAGCGTCAGGTGGGGGAGGGGCATTGCTGTCCCGATTGCGGCAAGCCGGTGGAGATCATTGAGGAGGAAAGCTATTTCTTTAAGATGTCCACATATCAGGAGCGGCTGCTGCGCCATATTGAGACACATCCGGATTTTATCCAGCCGTTGAGCCGCCGCAATGAGATGGTCAACTTTATCAAAAGCGGGCTGGAGGATTTATGCGTTTCCCGCACCTCTTTTGATTGGGGCATTCCGGTGCCGGTCAATGGGAAGCACGTTATTTATGTGTGGTTTGACGCCCTGACCAATTATATCACGGCGCTGGGATATGGCTCGGAGGATACCGGTTTATACAAGGAATTTTGGCCGACGGCGGTGCATTTGATGGCGAAAGATATTATCCGGTTTCACGCGGTGATTTGGCCGATCATCCTGATGGCGGCGGAGGAACCTTTGCCGCGAATGGTTTTTGGGCATGGCTGGGTACTGCTGGATTCCGGCAAAATGTCCAAGTCCAAAGGCAATGTGGTGGATCCCCTGGTGCTGATCGAGAAGTATGGCGCCGCCGCCGTGCGTTATTTTTTGCTGCGGGAGATTCCTTGCGGCCAGGACGGGTATTATTCGGAGGCCGCTTTGGTTCAGCGGATCAATACGGATTTGGCCAATGATTACGGCAACTTGATCTCCCGCACGGTCGCCATGGTGGAGCGGTATTTTGACGGGCAGGCGCCGGCGCCGGGCGAGCCGGAGGCGGTGGATCGGCGATTGGCGGAGTTGGCGGCAGCGGTGGCGGAGGAAGCCGCCGGTTATATGGAAAAGCTGGATTTCTCCAATGGGTTGGCCGCTGTCTTCAAGCTGATTGGCCGGGCCAACAAGTATATTGACGAGACTGAGCCTTGGACGCTGGCGAAGGAGCCGGCGAGGCGTGAACGGTTGGGTACGGTGCTGTATTATCTGTTGGAGGCGGCGCGGATCGCCACTATGCTGCTGGGGCCGGCGATGCCCAATATACCGGCCCTGGTTTGGGCACAGACCGGGCATGAGGCGGCGGATTGCCAAAGCTGGGCGCAATTGGCCTGGGGCGGCACCCGCCCTGGGCAGCGGGTAAAAAAGGGTCCCGGCTTGTTTCCCCGGATCGAGTGGCAAGAAGACGAGACAGAGCCGGCGGACGCGGCGGGCGGCGTTGACGCTGGCGCCGGCTCTGAGGCCGCCGGCGCCAGCTTGCCCCTGATCGATTATGATACCTTTGCCCGGCTGGATTTGCGGGTGGCGGAAGTCTTGGCCTGTCAGCCTATTCCCAAGGCGGACAAGCTGCTGAAGCTGGATATAGCTTTGGGGGAGGAACGGCGGACGTTGGTGGCCGGCGTAGCCCAGCATTATCGGCCGGAAGATATGGTCGGCCGCAAAATTGTGGTGGTGGCCAATCTGGCGCCGGCGAGGCTGCGGGGCGTGGAGTCCCAGGGCATGCTGCTGGCCGCCTCCACAGATGCTGGGCGGGTAGAGGTGATCACCTTGCCGGCGGATATTCCCAGCGGCGCCAAGGTGCGATGAAATGACGACTCTGTGGTTTGACAGTCACGCCCATGTGGACGACGAGCAGTTTGAGCCGGATCAGGAACAGGTGATCCGGCGGGCCTTTGACGCCGGCGTAGGCCGTATGGTCAACATCGGCTGTGACCGGCAGGCGGCGCTGAACACGCTGGCGCTGGTGGAGCGGTATGAGAATATATATGGCACAGTGGGGTTTCATCCTCACAACGCCAAAGATTTAACCGATGATTTGCTGGCGGCGGCCAGGGCTTGGGCGGCTCATCCCAAAATCGTGGCCATCGGTGAGATCGGCCTGGATTTTCATTACGACTTTTCCCCCCGGCCGGCTCAACGGGAAGCGTACCGGCGGCAAATCCGGCTGGCCAGGGAGTTGGGCTTGCCTATTACCATCCATGACCGGGAAGCCCACCGAGAGGCCTTCGATATCCTGACCGAGGAGGGAGGCTGGGAACAGGGCGGTATATTCCATTGCTATTCCGGCGGCGCGGAGATGGCCAGGGAGATCGTCCGGCGAGGCTTTTATATCTCTTTTTCCGGGGTGCTGACCTTCGCCAACGCCGAAAAGACCCGGGCGGCGGCGGCGGCGGTGCCCTTGGACAGGCTGCTGATTGAGACGGATTGCCCCTATTTGGCCCCGGCGCCTTATCGGGGTCAGCGTAATGAGCCGGCCTATGTGGTGAAAACCGGGGAGGCCCTGGCGGCGCTGCGGGGGGTGACGCCGGCGGACATGGCGCGAATCACTTGGGAAAACGCCTGCCGGGTGTATAGGATCTCTGATTGATCAGGCAGCGTCAGCTCGGCTTGATCAGGTCAGCATAAAAGGAAGGGCGCTGGATGGACAGTAAAACGGATTTGAAAGCGGTTTTGCCGGCATTCAGGGAAGTGGTAGTGGTGGAGGGCAAAAATGACGCGTCGGCGGTCAAACGGGCCTGTCGGGCGCAAACCATCGTCACCAGCGGTTTGGGTATTTCCCGGGAAATCTTGGCGGAGAGTCGTCTGGCCCAAGCCCGTCAAGGGGTGGTCATCCTTACCGATCCTGACGGGCCTGGCGCCAGGATCCGCCAGATCATCGACCGGGCGGTACCCGGCTGCAAACATGCCTACATCTATCGAGATCGCCGGGCCAAGCGCCAACCGGTGGGGGTGGAGTGCGCCAAACCGCCGGAAATACTGGCGGCTCTGGCCCAAGCGAAGGCGACGGCCGCCGCCCCGGCCACCCCGCTGTTTACCTTGGCGGATCTGGTGGCCTTGGGCCTGGCCGGCGGTCCTGGCGCGCAAGCCCGCCGGGATCAGCTGGGCCGCCGGCTGGGCCTGGGCCAGACCAATGGCAAACAGTTCCTGGGCCGTCTAAATCACTACGGCGTCAGCCGCCAGGAGTTCTTGGCGGCGTTGGAAGAATTGGAGTGAGGATTCTGTAAAGATGGCGAGGATTCTGTAGAGATGCGAAAAACCGCTCTGACCCTGGCGGATTTAAGACGTCAGGGCTTTGTTTTCAAAAAGCGCTTGGGACAGCATTTTTTGCTCCATCGGCTCATTCTGGATCAAATCGCCGACGGGGCGGCTATCGAACCGTCGGATCTGGTCATCGAGATCGGCGCCGGCGCCGGTACGCTGACGGAGGTTTTGGCGGAGCGGGCCAGGCGGGTGCTGGCAATTGAGCTGGATCGGGATCTGGTTCCCTTTTTGCGTGCCCGCTTCGCCGCCAACCCCCAAGTGGAAATTCTGGCGGGGGACGCTTTGGATATGGATATCGATCAATTGGCCGCGGACGCGGCCGGGGCCGGTGAGGCAGTAGCCGACGAGGTTGCGGCTGGCAAAGCCGCGTCTGGCGAGGTGGCAGCGGGCAGCCCCGCCGGGGCCGGGCAGCCTCGCCAGCCGGTATGCAAAATAGCGGCGAATTTGCCCTATCAAATATCCGCGCCTTTTCTGACAGGCGTATTTCGCCGCTGGCGGAGCGTGGCCGGCGGCGTTGTGACGGTACAAAAGGAGGTGGCAAAAAAAATAATCGCCCGGCCAGGCGAGGAAGGTTACGGCCTTTTGTCTTTGGCGGCGGCCTGGTACGGGCAAGCCGAGATCATCTTGGAGCTGCCGCCGGCATATTTTACCCCGCCGGCGCCGGTGGACTCGGCGGCGGTGGCTTTCCGGCGGCGGCGGGAGACGCCGGCGGTAGAGGAACAGGCGCTGTGGCGGCTGATCCAAGCCGCTTTGGGCCAGCGTCGCAAGACCCTGGGCAACGCCTTGAAATCCCTGACCGATCCCGGATCCCTCAAAGGAATGGACTGGCGGCAAGCCGCGAACGCCGCCGGCATAGACCTTTGCCGCCGGGGGGAGACTTTATCTTTGGACGAGTTTATAGCGCTGGCCCAGGCGGCGGAGGCGTTATGATTCAACCAAAGCTGGATTGGCATCTGATCCTGATTGTCTTTATCGCCGCTTTGCTGGCGATTGGTCTCTACACTGGCGCTTACGCCACTATTTTGCGTTTTTTGGCCCAGCAGGAGATTTTATATTTCGCCACCGCCGCCCTGAGCCTGTTTTTCGCTTTTCTGATCGCCTGCGCCTGCGTTATCTTGCTGCTGGAGCGGGACGACCCCAATCGGGTGCTGGCCTGGCTGCTGGTGCTGCTGGCCTTTCCCGTCCTCGGCTTCATTTTGTATCTTTTGTTTGGGCAGCGGGTAATCAAGCGGCAAAAGCTGGGCCGGCGGCTGCGGCGGGCCTATGGGCGGCCAGGCATTTCTCTCGGGGCCGCCGGGAAAGTGAGGCGGGAGAACGACGAGCCGCCTGGGCCGGTGAGGCTGGAGCCGGCGGAAGCTTTGGGCCTGACCGGGGACTCCGTCCAATTCAGGCTGTGCCGCCTGATTTACAACAGCGGCGGCTCGCTGCTGACCTGCTCCAATTGGATTCGGGTGCTGAATGACGGTGTCGGTATTTTTTCCGTCATGCTGGCCGCCATTAGCACGGCCAAGCATCATGTGCATCTGGAAAGCTATATTCTGCGGGACGATGAGATTGGGCGGGCCTTTTTTTCCCTGCTGGCCGACAAGGCGGCGGCGGGTGTGCAGGTGCGGGTCATCGCCGACGGTGTGGGTTCTTTGCCCATCAAACGGCGGCGCATTCGGGAGCTGCGCCGGCAAGGTATCGATTTGCGGATTTTTTCCCCTTTGCGGCTACGACTGATTCGGAATCCGCTGAATTACCGCAATCACCGGAAAATTTTGGTGGTGGACGGCAAGGTAGGTGTGGTAGGCGGGGCCAATATCGGCAATGATTATCTGGGCCTTTACCCGGAGGTCGGCAATTGGCGGGACACGCAGGTTTTGATTTACGGCCCGGCGACCGCTGATTTGCAGCGCCTGTTTTTTCAGGATTGGGTGACGAGCACCGGTACCTTGCCTCAAGAGGCGCCGGGTAAGTTTTATCCGGATTTTTCCGCGTTGGAGGATAAGGAGCGGGTGGCGGGAGAGATCGGCGCCGCTTATTTGCCGGCCTTGGGCACCGTCACCCAAGTGATCTCCCGGGTGCTGGCCAAAAACGCCGTCGCCGGCGCCGGCAGCCCCCATATCCCCGCTTTTAATATCGACAGGCGCACCTTCTTATTTTCCGACACCTATCAGCCGGCGCAAATCGCCGCCAGCGGCCCCGACAGCCCGTATGAGTCGATCATGCAGGCATACCATTACGCCATCTCCACCGCCAGAGACAGCATCCGCATTACCTCGCCTTATTTCATCCCCAATCAGAGCATCCTCACGGCGCTGAAAGCCGCTGTCTTGGCCGGCGTCAACGTTGATTTGCTGCTGCCCCAAAATCCCGATCATCAATTGGTCTATCTGGCGGCCATGCCTTATGTGGAGGAACTGGCGGAGGACGGCGTCAAGGTCTGGCTGTATCGCAAGGGCTTTATCCATTCCAAGATCGTGACGGTGGACGATACTATAGCGATCGTGGGTACCGCCAATATGGATCAGCGCAGCTTCGCCTTGAATTTTGAGGTGAACGCCATTATGTACGATAAGAAAACGGTGGCGGAGCTGAACGAGTCTTTCCGCCAGGATTTGCGGGACGCCGAGTTGCTGGATTACGCCGTTTTTCAGCGCCGCCCCCTGCGCCGGCGTCTGCTGGAGTCGTGCTGCCGGTTGCTGTCGCCGCTGCTGTAACTGCCGCCGTAAAATAAATGGCGGCCGCTGTAACTCCGCGGCCACCATTTATTTTACGGCTTATTTAACCCAAGCCTATTTCACTTTGACCAGATAACCGGCCACCCAGCCGATGGTGCCGTCGCTGAGTCGCACCTGATACCAATCATTGTCCACCTTCGTGATCTCAAATGTATCAGTGGGCGTCAATTTCTTTAGAATGTTGGAGGAAGTGGAGGCCGATTCCCGCAGGTTGACCGGATTGTTGGTCACGGCGGCTGTCTTGCCCACATTGCCGGCGGATACCGGTTGCCCGCCGGTGCCTGTGCCGGGGTTGGCGGTGGCGGGGGGAGTGGTCGTCCCGCCGCCGGTAGCGGCGCCGCCGGTCGCCGTCCCACCGCCGGTACCTGTACCGGCGCCGCCCACCGCTGTCCCGCCGCCTACGGCGCCGTTGAGTATCGCCAGCTCATTTTCCAAAGCCTGTATCTGAGACGTCAGCTCCGCGACTTTTTGATCCAAATCCGCCACTTGACGCTCAATCGTGCCCTCGGCGTAACTGGAGGTGATCAGCGGATCGTCGCTGGAGCCTGGCTCGCCGCCGCCGCCGCCCAAAAAGCCGGTGCCGTACAAAAATCCAACCGTGACAGAGACGATTAGACCTATAATAACAAATACCTTCCAATCAATTCTTCTCATCCTTGTGCCCTCGCTTCCTCATTTAGAACCTGTCTTGATTATCCGAATCCTATTATCCGATCATAATTGTCCGATCCGATTGTCCCAACGCGTCATTACAGTGTCTTGCTGTCGGTCTTTCGCTCATTGCCGGCCTGGCCGGGTAAAGCCGAGCGGACGCCGCGCCCGATCACGCCCGCCTTGTCCGCTCCCCAGAAGACGATCACCGTCACGACAATAATCGCCATCATCGCCTGACCGGTGGGCATCAGGGCGATTCCCACAGCGGAAAGGCTCAGGAACACGCAAACGCCATATACCGTCAATACCGCTTTTTTGTGGGACAGGCCCAAAGCCAGCAGGCGATGGTGCAAATGATCCTTGTCCGCGGCGAAAATAGGGGTTTTGTTGACCAGCCGCCGGAAAATCGCGAACAATGTGTCGAAAATCGGCACGCCCAGCACCAGCACCGGCAGGAAGATGGATACGGTGGTGGCCATTTTGGTCAGGCCCATAATCGACAGCACAGCCAGGGAATAACCAAGAAACAAAGCGCCGGTATCGCCCATGAAAATCCGGGCCGGATGAAAATTGTACCTTAAAAAAGCCAGGGAGGAAGCGGCCAGAATCAGCGCCATCATGCTGACGCTGGGAAAACCCTCCAGCCAGGCGATAATGCCGATAGTCAGGGCGGCGATCCCGGAAACACCGGCCGCCAGACCGTCCAGGCCGTCGACTAAATTGACGGCGTTGGTCAGCCCTACCAGCCAGATCAGGGTCAGCGGCAGGGAAAGCCAGCCCAGGGAAAGAGGCCGCGCCGCGAATAGGTTGGTCATAAAGGTAATCCGCAGGCCGCCGTAAAAAATAACGATCAGCGCCGCCAGCAGCTGCGCCAGCAATTTGATCCAGGGCCGGATATTTTTTTTGTCGTCCCACAGCCCAGATAACAGAATCAAGGCGCTGCCGATCCCGAAAGCGATAATTTCCCTGCTCAAAGTCTGCGTGCATAATACGGTCAACCAAAAGCCGGCGTATATCGCCAGCCCGCCCAGCAGGGGCATAGGCGCCTGATGAATTTTCCGCTGGCCCGGCTGATCCACCATGCCAAACCTGAGCGCCAGCCGGCGGATGAGGGGTGTCAGCGCCAGGGTAAGGCCGGCCGCCATCACCAAGGGCAAAAAGATACCGGTCAAAGGTAATAATATACCAGTCATGAGATCGCTCCATTTTTCTTTTGCTTTGATCTTTAACTCTGATCTTTAGCTTTGGTCTTTAATATCCGTAAATAGCCTGTCAGGCCGGGGCCTGCGGCAAAATCACGCCTGTATTATATCAGCAATATCGCGAAAAGACAAATTTTCTATGAAAAATCTTGGGCGGCCCAAAATGAGGCGGCCAGATAGGGCAGGCGGCGCCAAAAGGCCGGGAGACAGGCCGAAAAGCTGGCCGCGTCTCAATTCTTTGGGGCGCTCTTGCCCCGGCGGGCCAAAAGTTCCCGAGCGAAATCAAATAATTCATTTTCTTTTAACAAAAAGATCACAAAAAAGTAAACAGCTATACCGCCGCCGATGGCGGCGCCCACAGACAGCAGCAGCCCCAGGCTGCCGGCGGCGGCCAGCCGGCTGCCCAAAAGGCCGTAAATAGCCAGGGCCGAGGCGGCCGTGGCGACGGCGCCGGCCAGGGATTTCGCCAGGGTGAGGGCCGAGCCGCGCCAGTCTGCCCCCGGCAGCCGGCGCCGCAAAACGATATACAGCCCCAGGGCGTAATACAGGCTGGCGACGCTATTGGCCAGGGACAGGCCGCCTTGCCGCAGCAAGGGGGTCAGCGCCGCGCTGGCCGCTATATCGACGGCGATGGAGGACAGGCCAAAAAACAGGGGCGTTTTGGTGTCGCCAATCGCGTAGTAGGCTCGGGTGAGGATTTGGGTCGCCGCCATGGCGCCCATGCCGGGGCCAAACCAAAACAGGGCCTGGGCGGTCATGACGGTGGCCTGGCTGGTAAAAGCCGCCCGCTCAAACAGCAGCCTGACGATGGGCTGACCCAGGGCCATCAGGCCGGCCGCCGCCGGCAGGGTGATCAGCAAGACCAGCTTGAGTCCCCGATCCGCGGTGAGCCACATTTGACGTCGATCCGCCGCCAAAGCCTGGGCGGAGAGCAGGGGGAAAATGCCCGAGGCCACCGCCGCCACAAAAATGCCCAAGGGCAGGTTCATCAGCTTGCCGGCATAATTCAGCGCCGAGATGCTGCCCTCCACCAGGCTGGAGGCGAAAAAACGGTTGATGGCCAAATAGATCTGATAGGTCGCCGTGCCCAGAAACACCGCCGCCAGATTGGTAAAGACGTTTTTGACCAGGGGATTGCCGCCGTCTAGGGAAAAGCTGTAGCGAAAGCCGGCGGCCCGCAGGGCCGGCAGCTGCACCAGCAGCATCCCGGCGAAACTGATCAGCGTGGCGACGGGCAGGGCGTAAGGATGGCCGGGGCCGAAGCACACAACGCCGATGATGATCACCAAGCTGGAGAAGGCCGGGGCGAAAGCGGCCGCCGCGAAGCGCCGGCGGGCGTTGAGGACGCCGGTGATCAGCAAGGCGACGCTCATCAGGACGATGGCGGGAAACATGATAGCGGTCATGGTGGAGGCCAGGGCCGCCGTTTCCGGGCTGAAGCCGGGAGCGGTCAGGGCCACCAGGTATTTGGCGCCGAAAACCCCCGCCAGCGCGACGGCGGACATCAGGATGACCGTCAGGTTCATAATGACGCTGGCCACCCGCCAGCCTTCCTCCGACCGGCCAGCCTCGACGCAGCGCACTACCGCGGGCACGATGGAGGAAACCAGGGCGACCCCCAGCACCATTTGCAGAAAATAAGGCAAGGTATACGCCACCTGATAAGCGTCCGTATATTGGCCGGCGCCGACAACGGCGGCCATGGCCGTCTCCCGGACAAAACCCAGCAGCCGGGACAGGGCGTTCATCAGCATCAGCAGCAAGGTGGCTCCCGCAAAGGTCTTCGCCAAGCTTTTCCCACTCCTTTTGTGACTAATCCGGCACGGCCGCGAAAGCCGGCCTTTGCGGCCGTGCCGGCTCTCGCGGCCAAACCGGCCTTCGCGGCCAAACCGGCCTTCGCGGCCGTGTCGGCTTTCTACGCTAATCCAGCATTTGAATCGCGGCCTTCGCCGTCGCCCATGCCGTCTCCTGCAAGCGCTGGCGGCATTTTTCCTGCTTTTGACGCATCGTCATCGGCAGGTATTCCAAATCCTCCAGCAGATAATCGGCGTTTTCCCAATCAAAATCCGCCAGGGAGAGGCAGTATTCGGACAAGCCCGCCTGCTCCATAAAGCCGTCGATTTTAGGGTCATAGGAAAGGGCCAGCATCGGCGCGCCCATCGCCATGGCGAAAATCAGGCCGTGGAGACGCATGGAAAATACCTTGTCGGCGCAGGCGGTGAGGGAGAGCAGCTGGGCCGCCGTCAGGCGCTGGCCCAGGCAATAAAACCGCTCCGTCATAGCGTTGCCAATCTGGTTGATCGCCGCCATATCGTCGGGAAAATGAGCGGGCACCAGCAGCACATCCCAGCCGGCCCTGGCTTGTAAATCCAGCATACGGCCGATCTGCGGCAAATGCCGGTTGTCTCCCCAGCAACGGGCCGCCACCAGCAGCAGAGGCTTGGTCTTGCGGCCCTGGCTGTCCAGCATCCCCATTTCCCGTAGCAGTTCTTTGGCCGGAGCCTGATGGACGTCCTCGTAGCTCAGGGCCAGGACGGGGTCGCAGGTCAGCCAAATCTCTTTTTTCACGCCCAAATCCTTGAGCAATTGACAGGACAAGGCATCCCGCACCGAGATCATATCGCATTGGCTCAATACCTTAGCGGTCAGCCGGCGGTTTTTTTCCCGGCTCAACGGCCCGATCCCCTGGGCGTAAATCATGGTCTTCCGGGCCAGCAGGCGAGCCAGGCGAAGCACGCCCAGATAATACCGGGGGCTTTTGGCGCTGGTCACATCCTGCAATAAAGAGCCGCCGCCGCTTAGAAACAGCCGGCAGCCTAAAAGATGCCAGGCTACCGCCAGCGGCTTCCAACGGTTTACCGCTTTGACATCGTAAAGGGCCTGAGTTTTCTCGGGATCGTTGGACAGCACCACAATGCGCAGATCCGGCGCCAGCTGCCGCAAACAGCGCAGCATGGACAGCAGTATCGCCTCATCCCCGCAGTTGTCGAAACCAAAATAGCCGCTGATCACAATTTTGCGGCCTTTTTTACGCAGCCCCATGGCGTTAGTCCTCCCCCTTGGTGTTCGCGGCCCGCCTGAGCAGACCGGGGATTTTAGCCGCCAAACGGATCACCGCCACAGCCAGGCAGCCGACCGCGATGCCGACCCACAAGCCGTTGCCGCTGCGGGACAGGGATACCAAAAGGGGCGTATGGATATGGGCGTAAGTATTGATCAGGGAAATTTGCCCAATCAGCCCGAGCAGCAACACAGGGTACGCCTCAAAGCGATAGCCAAAGTACAGCAGGAGCAGCATAAACGGGTGGCCGACGAGAAATTCCTTTGTCCGGGGCCGCACCCCCAGGATTTGATCCAGCAGCTGGCGAAATCGCATTTCTAAATTTGAGACGGCGCCCAGGCTGTCATTGCCTGTCCGCAGGATATAAATCGCCAAAGCGGCCAAAACCGCCAGGCCGACACCCAATTGCCAGACCTTCACGCCGCTGGCGACCGTCCTGCCCAACAGGCGCCGCCAGTTTTTTTCCCGCAGCCACAGCCCGGCGGGCACCAACAACAGCGGCAGCAAATGAGCCAGCTTGACGCCCGCGAAGCTGTCCAGCCGTAGCATAAAGGCGGTATCCGCCAGCAGGGCGGACAGGATCATGCCTCCGGCCAGTGTGCCGACGGACATGCCGACTAACTGACAGATTGCCCGGATCAGGCTGGGTTTGGCCGCCGGTTGGCGCGGCCGGCGCATTTCCGTCCGCAAGACCAAAAAGGCCGCCAGGCTGGGAAAGACGACGGCAGCCGCGAAAGCGCCCAATTTCCGGGTCAGGATCGGCAGCCGCCAAAGCAGCATGGCCCAAAGCAAGAAGCCCACCGCCAAAAGCAGCGCGAAAGGCAAAGCGAATTTTCGGCCCGTCAGCGGCCCGGCGATCAGCGCCAGCAGCCAGCCGCCGGCGGCGATAATCCCCGCTCCCAGAATCAGGCAAAGAGGGAAAGAGACCGTAAAGGCGGCGAACCCCGTCGGGCGGCCAAATTGGAAGCCCGCCGCCGCCAAATCCGTCCCTATCCTCTCGATCAGATCCATATTGATGTCCACCGCCGCCACCGGATTTTCCAGCCCGTAAAACCGCAAATAAATGTAGCGAATATTCCGCTCGCCGGCGGCCAGGAGAAAACGGGCCGCGGCGTCGTCAAAATCGGCGTATTTCCTTAACTCGTTTTCGGCGATGGCATGTGCCCGGATCACTTGGTCGCCCAGGCGCGCGGCCAGGTCGGGCAGCCCCGCCTGATCGTAAAACTCGAAAGAGATCAATGGCCGCTCCAAGGGCCGGATTTGTTCCGCCATCAGATCCAGGATGGCTGGCGTGTCCCCGCCGGGGATGGCGGCGTCATTGAAGCCGACGCCGGCCAGATTGGGAATTTTGCTTACCCATTCAAATACCGTCGCCAAATTCTCGCCCCGCACCGGTTCCCAATTGCGCAGGCGGGGAATGATCTCAAAGCCCATGGCCGCCGCTTCCTCCAGCTGGGCCAATGGCCAGCCCAGGCCCAGGGCGGCCCGCTCGCCGGAGTAAAGCTGGGCGGCGATGACCTGATAGCCGTCCAGAGCGAAGGTCTCCGGATAACGCCTCTTGGTTTCCAGCAAGGCGAAAATCTGCCGGTAAACCGCCGGATCCTTGGTCAGGATGTAAGTTTTTGTCGGCGCCACCGTCCTGCCGCCCAGCGGCCCGGCGGCCGGGGCGGCCGCGGGGCCGCTGGCGTTGGCGTTGGCCGCGGGGCCGGCGTCTGGCGCCGCGCTGTCAGCCCCGACGCCCGGGGCCGGAGCGGCCGCCGACAGCGGCCGGTACAGCAACTCCAACTCGCTGCCTTGCATCACCACCACGTCGCCCGCCGCTTCCCAATCCGCCAAAATGCGCTCCCGCACGATCAGGCCGGTAGCGCCGGCTTTTCGCGCCTTGCGCAGCATATCGGCGAAAACTATCTCCTGACCGGCGTCGGCGACGCGTTTCAGCTCGTCGTAATCCACCAGCAAGCCGACAGTTTTGTCCCGCCGCTCCTGGTCGAGACGGCCGGCGTTGATCCACAGGGACGCCGCCAAAGCCAATATAATCAAGGCGACGGCCAGCCAGACCAGGCCGCTTTGATGGCGTTCTTTCTTGTGTGGCGTATGTCCGCCGCTCAAATCCCGCGCCTCCCCGCTCTTATAGATTGTCTTATTATTGTATTAATTGTCTTAATTATTGTCTCGCTAGCCCCAAAGGCCGCAGGGTGGGGAACAAAATCACATCCCGGATGGAGGCCGCGTCCGTCAGCAGCATCACCAGCCGGTCAATGCCGATGCCCAGCCCGCCTGTGGGCGGCATACCCTGCTCCAGCGCCGCCACAAATTCCTCGTCCATTACCTGGGCTTCCTCATCCCCTTTGTCCATTTGCTCTTGCTGCTTGATGAAGCGCTGTTTTTGATCGATCGGATCGTTTAGCTCAGAATAAGCGTTGGCGAATTCCCGGCCGGTAATAAACAGCTCAAACCGGGCGGCCCAGCGGGGATCCGCCGCCAGCTTTCTCGCCAGGGGAGATACCTCAATGGGATGGTGGGTGACAAAGGTCGGCTGGATCAGCCGGGCCTCCACCTTTTCCTCAAAAATCCGCAATAGCGCCCGGCCCCGGCTGTCGTCCTTCTCCACCGCCGCGCCCAGAGCGGCAGCCGCCCGCCGGCCCTCGTCGTCGTCGGCCCAGGCGTCGCAGTCAACCCCGGTATACTCCCGTACCAGCGAGGCCATATCGGCCCGCCGCCAGGGCGTAGCCAAATCGATTTCCTCCCCCTGGTAAGTGATTTTGGCGCCGCCCCTGACCTGAACGCAAACCTCCCGGATCAGGGCCTCGGTCAGATCCATAATATCCGTATAGTCGGCGTAAGCCTGATACAACTCCAGCAAAGTAAATTCCGGGTTGTGCCTGGTGGAGATGCCCTCATTGCGGAAAACCCGACCGATCTCATAGACCCGCTCCAGCCCGCCGACGATCAGCCGCTTCAAATGCAGCTCCAGCGCGATCCGCATATACAGCTGAATATCCAGCGCGTTGTGATGGGTGACAAAGGGCTTGGCGGCCGCCCCCGCCGCTATATTGTGCAAAGTGGGGGTCTCTACCTCCAGGAAATCCCTGGCCGCCAGATAGCCGCGGATCGCCTGAATGATCCGGCTGCGGGCGATAAACACATCTTTGACCGCCGGATTGACAATCAAATCCAAATGCCGCTGCCGGTAACGCAACTCCACATCCCTCAGCCCATGCCATTTTTCCGGCAAGGGTCGCAAAGCCTTGCTCAACAAGACAAAGCCGGCGGCGTGGATGGAGACTTCGCCGGTGCGGGTAGTGAATACCGCTCCCTCAACGCCGACAATATCCCCCAGATCCAGCGACTTAAAGAGAGCGTAGGCCGCCTCGCCCACGTCGTCTTTGCGGATATAGATTTGGATTTGCCCGCTGACGTCCTGCAAGTGGGCGAAAGACGCCTTGCCCATGATCCGCCTGGCCATCAGGCGGCCCGCCGCGGCGACGGTTTGCCCCGTCAAGCCCTCGCTGTCCGCCAGGATCGCCGCCGCCCGATGGGTCGGGCTACAGCGTCCGCCAAAGGGATCGATGCCCTGCCGCCGCAATTCCGCCACTTTTTCCAGGCGGATCCGCTGCTGCTCGCTGTAATCGGCGCCGAGATCCGCGCCGCCAGGCTCACCGCCGCTATTATCCGTACCCTGATTTTCCGCCGCTCGTCCTTCCGCCGGCCCTTTTTCCACCGCTCGTCCTTCCGCTGATCGTTCTTCTTCCGATCGTTCTTCCGCCGTCACGCCAACCGCACCCCGTTTCCCAACGCGTTTTATACTTATTATTCCCGGCTGTTCCCGGCTGTTCCCGGCTGTTCTCGGTTATTCCCGGTTATTCCCGGTTATTCCCGGTTGTTCCCGGATATTACGCCTATTTTATCTCGTCCAGCCGGTATTTGACGATGCCCGCCGGTACCTGAACCTCGAAAATATCGCCTGTTTTATGGCCGAGGGTCGCCGCGCCCACGGGACTCTCGTTGGAGATCCGATTTTTGACGGGATTCGCCTCGGCGGCGCCGACAATCGTATATTCCACCGCCTCATTGAGATCCAGATCAAACAGCAGGACGGTGGAGCCAAGCGTCACCTGGTTTTGCCCCTCCTCCATTTCCTCGATCACCTTGACATGGCGCAGCATTTTTTCCAGCGTCATGATCCGGCCCTCAATAAAAGCCTGGTCATTTTTGGCGTCCTCATACTCGGAATTCTCGCTGATATCGCCGAACTCGATGGCTTGCTTGATACGATCCGCCACCTCCCGGCGCCTGACCGTTTTCAGGTTTTCCAGCTCAAATTCCAGGTTTTCCAGGCCGTCCCTGGTCAATACTACCTCTTTGTCTTTTATCACTTACCCCACCTCAAATTATAAAAGGAGTTCAGGCCCTTGTACTGGGCGGCCTCGTCCAGCTCGTCCTCGATCCGCAGCAGCTGATTGTATTTGGCCACCCGATCCGTGCGGGAAGGCGCTCCGGTCTTGATTTGGCCGGCGTTGACCGCCACGGCGATATCGGCGATGGTCACATCCTCGGTCTCGCCGGAGCGGTGGGAGATAACGGCGGTATAACCGGCCTCTTTCGCCATTTCCACGGCGTCCAGGGTCTCCGTCAGGGTGCCGATTTGATTTACCTTAATCAGAATGCTGTTGGCGACGCCTTTCTCAATGCCCATCGCCAGGCGCTGGGTATTGGTCACAAAGAGGTCGTCCCCCACCAACTGCACTTTGCCGCCCAGCTTTTTGGTCAGGAGCCGCCAGCCCTCCCAGTCGTCCTCGGCCAGGCCATCCTCCAGGGAGATAATAGGATAACGGGCGGCCCAATCAGCGTAAAAATCCACCATCTCGGCGGCGGTCAGGGTCTTGCCCTCGCCGGCCAGCACGTATTTGCCGTCTTGGTATAATTCCGTCGCCGCCGCGTCCAGGGCCAGCCAGCAGTCCTTGCCCGGCTCATAGCCGGCTTTTTTGATGGCCTCCACGATCATTTGCAGGGCTTCCTCGTTGGAGCCTAGATTGGGCGCGAAGCCGCCCTCGTCGCCCACCGCCGTTTGATAACCCTTGTCCTTCAGCACCTTTTTCAGCTGATGAAAGACGGTGGCGCCCATCAGCAGGGCTTGGGCGAAGTTGGCGGCGCCGGCGGGCACTATCATGAATTCCTGCACATCCACATTGTTGTCGGCGTGCTTGCCACCGTTGAGAATGTTCATCATGGGTACCGGCAGACACTTGCTGTTGGTGCCGCCGATATACCGGTACAGCGGCAGGCCGAAGAAATTGGCGGCGGCCTTGGCGCAGGCCAGGGAGACCGCCAGCATGGCGTTGGCGCCCAGATTGGCCTTGTTGGGGGTGCCGTCCAAATCAATGAGCAGCTGATCGATGGCGGCCTGATCGGTCACGTCCAGATCCAGCAGCTTGGGGGCGATGATGGTGTTGACGTTGGCTACCGCCGTCATCACCCCTTTGCCCAGATAACGGCTGGGATCGTCGTCCCGCAGCTCCACCGCCTCATGGGCGCCGGTGGAGGCGCCGGAGGGCACCGCCGCCCTGCCCACAGTGCCGTCCTCCAGGACGACCTCCGCCTCCACAGTGGGATTGCCCCTGGAATCCAAGATCTCTCGCGCGTATACGTCGGTAATGATTGTCATGGCTGAAACTTCCTTTCTTATGTTAGGTTTTTTTATTATTCCGTCAGTAGGCTCGTTCCCGTCATTTCCGCCGGTTGGGGCAGGCCCATGAGGGCCAGCGCTGTAGGCGCCAGATCCGCCAGCCGGCCGTTCGGACGCAGCCCACGATGGGCGAAAGCCGGGCCGACGACCACGCAGGGCACCCGGTTGCAGGTGTGGGCGGTGTGAGGGCCGTTGGTCTCCGGATCCCACATGCACTCGACATTGCCGTGGTCGGCGGTAATGATCGCCGCCCCGCCGGCCGCCAAAACCGACGCGATATTTTTGCCCACCCAATAATCCACGGTGGCCACAGCTTTCACCGCCGCCGCCATGACGCCGGTGTGCCCCACCATATCGGCATTGGCGTAATTGACTACTATCAGGTCATAACCGCCGGCGGCGATCTTCTCATCCACCGCCCGGCCCACCTCCGGCCCGCTCATTTCCGGCCGCAGATCGTAGGTGGCCACCTTGGGCGAGGGAATCAGGATCCGATCCTCGCCCGGATTGGCGGTTTCCTCCCCGCCATTGAAGAAGAAAGTAACGTGGGCGTATTTTTCGGTTTCCGCCACCCGCAACTGACGAAGACCCGCCCCGGCGACCACCTGGCCCAGGGTACGGGCCAGGCTTTGGGGTGGAAAAGCTATCTGGGCCGGCAAGCCGGTCTCGTATTGGGTCATGGTGACCAGCCAGGGGCGCGAGGCCGGCGGCCGGGCGAAGGCGGGAAAATCGTCGTCGGTGAGCGCGTGGGATAACTCCCGCAGCCGATCGGTGCGGAAATTAAACAAAATAACAGGATCCCCCGCCTGAATCACGGCCAGGGGCCGGCCGGCGGGATCGGGGATGACGGTGGGAGTCACAAACTCGTCGGTCTCACCCTTGGCGTAGGCTTGGGTCACCGCCTCCTCGGCGGAGTCCGCCAGAACGCCCTCACCGGCCGTCAGCGCCCGATAGCCTTTTTCCACCCGCTCCCAGCGTTTGTCCCGATCCATGGTATAATAACGGCCGGCCACCGTGGCGATTTGCCCGCTTTTGTCCTGACGCAGCTTTTCCTCCAACTGGCGGATATAACCCAGGCCGCTTTGGGGCGGCGTGTCCCGCCCGTCCAGCAAGGCGTGGACATATACCCGGGGCAGGGCGTAAGCTTTGGCTAAATCCAGCAAAGCGTATAAATGCGACATCTGGCTGTGAACGCCGCCGTCGGATACCAGACCGACCAGGTGCAGGGGCCGGTTTTCCGACTGGGCCTTTTGGCAGGCGGCGTTGAGCGCCGGGTTGGCCTGAAAGCTGCCGTCGCGGACGGCGAGGTCGATGCGGGTAAGCTCCTGATAGACGACGCGGCCGGCGCCGATATTCAGATGGCCGACCTCCGAGTTGCCCATCTGACCATGGGGCAGGCCCGCGTCCTCGCCGCTGGCCGCCAGGGTCGTATAAGCGTACTCGGCTTTCAGCCTGTCCAGGGTGGGAGTGGCGGCCACAGCGGTGGCGTCAAAGTCCGGCAGGCGCCCGTCCCCTATGCCCCAGCCATCCATGATGATCAGCAATGTAGGCTTATAGCCCAATATAAACCACCTCCTGGCGCGCCGAACAATGACGCGCGAAATAACTTCCTGCCCATTATCCCACTTGCGGGAGTATCCTGCAAGCCTTGTTTGGGGATTCGCCGGTGAAAATCGCGTATATCATGTATAAATAATGTAAATCTTGCCACTCAATCGGCTTTACGTTCAAGTATTTCCACAAATTCACTCCTGTAGGGATCGGAGCGGTAATCTGTGGAACGGGCCAACTCAAGCGCGCCGCCCACCGTAGCCCCCGGCGCGAATTCCGAGTATTCCTCGGTGTTGAAATCCTCCGGCTGGCCGATAGCCCCGTCATAGGGCAAGTATGCCGGCGTAGGCGCGTAATAACCGCCGGCGCTGGCGGCGGGCGTCGCGCTGGGCGCTACCATCTGTCTTCCACCGCAGCCGGTCAACAGGTATAGGCATAAGATAATCAACAGGTACAGGAATAGGACATTCAATGCTGTGGCGCGCGTCTTTCTCATCTTATTTTCCCATCCTATTGTTTTGGTTTTTCTAAACACCCTGATTAGCCGCTGTGGCCGCTAATGATATTTTATATCAGATTGTCAGATTTATCAATAAAAAGGCGCGGCGCGCTGTGTTTAACCCGCGGCTTGTAATAATCGCCCTTTGCGATTCGTGTCCAGCTGAATTTGGGAATTTGCCACACACCATAAATTTTTATGGAAATACTCTCAAGGATGTGGTAAACTGCGCACAGACAGACATCGTGAAAATTCGACCGGATTTATCCATGAGAATTATATGCGTTGGTCATTTCCCATTATAGCAACAATGGGAAAACAAAAAAGAAATGGGAGCTTTTATGAATGCGTATAAAATTGAAAAAATAAACATATCCGGTTTTCGAAGGCTGTATTCCGTTGAATTACCGATGAAGCCTTTTATGGTGATGATTGGAGCCAACGGCGTCGGTAAAACATCTGTTTTAGATGCGCTGTCGCTTCTCTCCGCTTCGGCTTCAGGTAATTTGAACAGCACACTTTCTCAAAAGGGAGGTGTCGCAAATCTTCTGACCCGCAATAAGAGTCAGGATATGTCATTCCTGGTGGATATGTCATTCCTGGTGGAGATGAAAGTTCCAAAATATAAACCGTTTAAATATGAACTGATGATTGAGCCAACTGCTTCAGGATATATGATTTCAAATGAAATTCTCTCTCAAAACAGGGATCTGCCCGATCCGTTCCGACACATCGAATCGGCACACGGCGATATACGTTACTTCGATATGGGCAAAAAGAGATTTCTCCGCCCCGGTTGGGAACACAATCCCTTTGAGACATCGTTGGCGCAAGTACCTAAAATGTTCAAGGAACCCGAGGAGCTGCGTCGGATTTTGGCGACCGCCAACCAGTACCATGTGTTGGACGTAAGTGCCCGCGCGCCTGTGAAGTTGCCACAGGCAATGAAACCGGCGAATTTGCCCGGGATTGACGGAGAAGACCTGACTCCTTTTTTATATTATCTCCGCGAGAGTGATCAGGATCGTTTCGATGCGGTTATCGACACATTAAGAGCGGCTTTCCCTGATTTCGATACGCTTAGTTTTCCGCCTGTCTCAGCCGGTATGCTTACCATGACATGGAATGACAAAAAGTTCGCTAAACCGATTTATATTCACGAACTCTCAGAAGGTATGCTTAGGTTTATCTGGCTCGTATCGTTGCTTCACAGCCCCTACCTTTCGACGATTACGATGATTGATGAGCCGGAAGTGAGTTTACATCCGGAATTGCTCGGTTTACTGGTTGAAGTTATGCGAGAGGCATCAAAACGTACCCAACTGGTTATTGCTACACATTCGGACAGACTCGTCCGGTTTCTACGACCGGAAGAAGTGGTCGTTATGGATATAAATGAAGAGGGTAATACGAATGCGGTGTCGGCAGATTCAATGGATTTAGATGCTTGGTTGGCTGAATATAGCCTTGACGAGGTTTGGCGAATGGGCAGGATGGGGGGTAGGGCATGAAATCTGAAAGTATTATCACAGGGCCTTAAACTTCCCCAAATGTTTTCGCTCGCCAGTATAACAACTCGCGTTACGGATAAAGACCCTGGAAGCCTTGCCACGCTTAGCTTCCAGGGTCTTTATCTCATTTTTTGGCATAAAAGTCAGTGCCAGGCGGGCGCCTTTAATTTTCTTTTAATTTCGGCTAAATAGCGGTTAAATATTTGTCTGCTATAGTGTGGGCAGGAAAACAAATATAGTGTAGGCAGGAAAACAAAATTGTGTTAATATGCTGAAAGAAGGGGCGCGCATGGAAGTTACATTGGAGCAGGTAGAAAAACTGAGGGGGCGGGCGAAAGTCAGCTACGAGGACGCCAAGCTGGCGCTGGATATTACTTCCGGCGACCTGCTGGAAGCGGTGATTTATTTGGAGCGGCAGGGCAAGATAGAGCGCCCGGTCACAGGCTCTTACAGCACCCGCTCCGGCAGCGGCGAGGGGGAGACGGGCATGGGGCCGGAGGCGGAGGCCACCGGGGCCGGCGCCTGGGATACCCGGCAGCGGGCCGAGGCCGCGTACGGGCGGCCCGAGGGGGAAAAGGCGGCGCCTTTTTGGCGGCAGGTCAAAAATCTCTGGCGGGGCTTTTGCCGGTTGCTGCAAAAAGCCAACAACAGCCAATTTGAGGTGCGGCATCAGGGCCGTAAGGTGATCAGCGTACCGGTAACTTTATTAGTTCTGGCGGTCTTGTTTTTCTTTTGGGTCACGCTGCCGACGCTGGTGATCGCTCTCTTTTTCGATTGCCGTTATGCCTTCCGCGGCCCCGAGCTGGAGCGGGAAGGTCTCAATACCGTTTTGGATAAAGCGGCGGATAAGGCGGCGGATATCAAGCGCTCGGTGACGGCGGAGGAAAATAGCCGTCAGTAGGGCGAGGACTGAATGTAAGTAACTGAATGTAAGGACTTGCGCGATAATAAGTTGTCGCGCGGGTTCTTGACGCGAAGGCGGTGCGGTTTGTGGCGGAGCGGATCTTGCTGGTGGAGGACGAGGAAAAAATGGCCCGGATGGTGGAGCTGGAGTTGTTGCATGAGGGCTATGAGGTGGCAAAAGCCTTTGACGGTGTAGCCGGCCTGGCCCAGGCGGAAGCCGGCGGTTTTGATTTGATTTTGCTGGACATCATGCTACCGGGGCTTTCCGGCCTGGAAGTGCTACGCCGCCTGCGCCGCTTTTCCGCCGTGCCCGTGATCCTGCTGACCGCCAGGGATGGGGTGACCGATAAGGTATCCGGCCTGGATACCGGCGCCGACGACTACATTACCAAGCCCTTCGCCATAGAGGAATTGCTGGCCCGCATCCGGGCCGGCCTCAGAAAAAGACCGGCGGCGGCCGAGAGCGGGCCGCCGCCGGGGAAGGTTCTGATCGCCGGAGAGGTGACGCTGGATGTGGATCGGCATGAGATCAACGTCAAAGGCCAGCCGGTAGAGCTGACGCTGCGGGAGTTTTCCCTGCTGCAATATTTAATGGAAAACAAGGGTAGGGTATTGAGCCGGGACGCTCTGCTGGAGCATGTCTGGGGCTATGATTACGTCGGTGAGACTAACGCCGTGGATGTGTACGTCCGGTTTTTGCGCAGCAAGATCGACGAGAAATTTGGACTAAAGCTGATCCATACCGTCCGGGGCATCGGTTATCAAATTCGCTCCGACCAGCAGAGGGTACTGTAGCCATTGGGGGGAAGGGTTGGCGGCATGGCGGAAAAGCGATCAAAGACTTCCCTGGCTTTTCGATTAAACGCGACGCTGTTTTTTCGGCAGCTGCGATTTTTATTTTGTCTGGATATTTTGATCTGCGGGTTGTTTCTCGCCGGTCTGCTTTTTTATGTGGAAAACGTCGCGTACAGTTTGATGGAGGAATACGGGGCGGAAACGAGCCTGAGCGCCGAGGTTGGGACGCCTGAGGCTGGCGCTGAGGCTGAGGCTGAGGCTGGCGCTGAGGCTGAGGCTGGCGCTGGGGCCGGGCGGCGAAACGGGACGCGAAACGCCGCGGCCGCCGCCCAGCCCAACTCGCCCGCGACGGCGGCAGACGAGGAAATACTTCTGCGGGCCGCCGGTTACACCCTGGCCCGGGTAAAAACGCCGCCTCCCAGCCTGGCGCCGCCGGCGGACTGGGCTCGCTTCCTGCCGGAGCCGGCCAGTCAGGCGGGACGCTGGCTGTACATTGATGAAGCGACCCCGGGGACTTTCCGGCAGCTGCGCACCCTGATTTACCAGATCAGCCTGCCGGAAAATCCGGCTGAGACGGGCGCGGCGGCTGACCCGGACGTGTCGCCTGACCATGGCGTGTCGCCGCCGCCGGACGTATCGCCGGATCCGGACACTTGGGCATACATAGACGACCCGCCGCCGTCGGACGGGCCGGCATTTTCGCTTACGCCGCCGACCCAAACCTGGTTGGTCGTCTCCGCGCCGGTGGGCTTGCCCCTTACCGCTTTTAGCTATGTCTTTTTGGTCGTCCTGATAGCCGAGGGCTTGCACCTGCTTTTTTCCCTGGGCCGCAACGGCCGCAGCATCACCCGAACACTGCGGCCCCTCCAGGAATTGACTGAGACCGCCAAGGCCCTCACCGCCGCCGGTCGCCGGCTGCCGCCGGAAGCGATGAAAAGGCTGACCGGGGCGCTGGACTCCATCGACGCCAATCGCCTGGACGCGAGGATTCCCCTGGCGCCCATCGGCGACGAGTTAAAACCTCTGGCCGCGGCCATCAATGAGATGCTGACCAGAATTGACGACGCTTATCGCAGCCAAATCCGGTTTGTTTCCGACGCCTCCCATGAGTTAAGGACCCCTATCGCCGTGATCCAGGGCTATGCCAGCCTGCTTTCCCGCTGGGGCGCCGAGGATCCGGCGACCATGCGGGAATCCGTCCAGGCCATTCACCAGGAGGCGGACGCCATGAAGGATATGGTGGAGCAACTCCTGTTTTTGGCCAGGGGCGACAATGACTCCATTCGCCTGGAATGGGTGCCTGTGGATGTATCCGCTTTAGCCGCCGAAGTGCTGCGGGAAGTGGAAATGATCGACCAGGCCCATCAATTCGCGGCGACCATCCTGCCGGCGGTGCGGGTCATGGGCGACGCCGGCCTGCTAAAGCAGTTGCTGCGGATCCTGACGGACAATAGCATCAAATACACCGCCGCCGGCGGGCAAATTCAGCTGCGGGTGGGCTTGCGCCAGGATCACGCCTCTATTATCGTGCAGGACGAGGGTGCCGGCATTCCGCCCGCGGCCCTGCCCCATATATTTGACCGGTTTTATCGGGCGGACGAGTCCCGCACCCGCAATACCGGCGGCACCGGCCTGGGGCTGGCCATCGCCAAATGGATAGCCGAGCGCCACGACGGCTGCGTACTGGTGACCAGCCGAGAAAATATCGGCACCAGGATGACGGTGCTGCTGCCGCTGACCGGCGGCGGCAGCGGCGATACAGCGGCCGCCGCCGGCGACACGGCCAAAGCCGGCGCTACCGCTACCGCCATTACCTAATCCTTACCATATTGGGGCATTATTATTGGGGCATCATTATCGTGACATCCATAAATTATTGACATGGGAGGCGGACAAAATGAGCATTGATAACGAAATCCTGAAGTGCATCCGCGAACGCAGGAGTAACCGCCGGTTTACGGAAGCGCAAATAGCGCCGGAACAGTTGGATGCCTTGCTGGACGCGGCGATATGGGCACCCAGCGGTGGCAACAATCAAAGCTGGCTGTTTACGGCGGTACAGAAAAGGGAAGCGCTGCTCCAATTAAACGAGATTGTCCGCGAGGCGTTTCAGCGTTGGACTCCCGACGATGATTATCCCGGTAAGCTGACCATCGGAGAAAGGGCGAAAAAGGCGGGCTTCAGCTTCTATCACAACGCGCCGACACTCATTATCGCCTCCAACCGCCCGAATTACGAAAACGCTATGGCCGACTGCGCGCTGGCGCTCCAGAATATTTTTCTGGCGGCGCGGTCTCTGGGATTGGGAAGCTGTTATATCAACCAATTGCATTGGCTGCGGGATGATCCCGGCGTCAGGGAATATCTGTTTGGATTGGGTGTCCCCAAAGAGCATACAATATGCGCCGCCGCCGCTGTCGGATTCGCGGGCGCCGCGGCGCCCGCGCCCGCCCGCAAAAAAGGTACGATCAACATCATCCGCTGATCCTAGCGCCTGCCGCGGCTTGGAGTTGGCAAAGTATCTACCATAGTATATACTATGAATATGGGGTGATAGTTGTGGAGACCG
Organism: Peptococcaceae bacterium; assembly: GCA_031265035.1. Classification (GTDB taxonomy): domain Bacteria; phylum Bacillota; class Peptococcia; order DRI-13; family UBA5745; genus JAISDE01. The sequence goes on from JAISDE010000112.1 coordinate 24,975, forward strand.
CGAAGGTTTTTATTAACGGCAAAAGCCAGGCCGTGCGTTTGCCTAAGTCGTGCCGATTAGCGTATGATGAGGTAAACGTCCAAAAAATTGGGGATATGGTGATACTGTATCCCAAGGACAAAGCCGGTGACTTGTTTTTTTCGAGTTTGGGCGGGTTTACGGACGATGTTTTCGAGTCAATTCTCGCGGCGCGGGAAGAAAGCGAAAAGTATACCGCGGAACGGGAGCCATTGCTGTGAGATATATGCTGGACACAAACACCTGCGTCTTCCTGATGAAGAATCGCATGGAAGTGGTGGAGCAGTACAAGCGAAACAAGCGGTACGGGATCGCGATCTCAATGATTACCGTCTCTGAGTTACAGTTTGGTGTGTATAATAGCGAGCGCCTGGAGAAAAACGCGGTGAGCCTCGCCGGATTCTTGACGGGTTTCGATCTGCTTGATTATGACGGGGGTGCCGCTTTCGAGTACGGGCGCCTACGCGCCGCTCTGCGCCGGAACCCCAATCGGTCACCTGGATATGCTCATTTTTTATTTTCGCTTCACTTTGCTTTCCGAGCGGCTCATGGCGTGATGTGGTATTTGGATAAATCCACCTCCGCGAAAGACACGCGGGTATAGGCCGGCGGTTTGGGCACGGGGTAAGTGCAGTCGAACCCCATCTTGGCCGAGATATTTCCTTGGACTATGGGGTTTAGCTCATGGCCGAACGCCCCGGGAACGATGACGATGTCCCTCGCCGGGTCGCAGCGGGTCGCCATGGCTCGCTCCACGTCTTCGGCGTCGTAAATATTCACGTCGCTATTGACCACGGTCACCATCTGCAGATCAGAGAAAGCGGCGAAAGTAGCCAATATAGCGTTTTTGGCCATGCCATTATAAGGCGGATCCATCTGAAGCACAACGTGATAGTGGCTGCCGCCGTGGGTCATGTAAACCTTTTTCAGACCTTTCACTTGCTTTCCGACGGTTTGAAACAGGTTGGCCTCAATGCCCAGGCCCTGGCCGTTCCAGACCTCCCTGCCCGGATGCAGCATATGGATGATCGGGTTCTTCTGCGCGGTGACGGCCCTTATCTTCACCACCCAACGATTTTCCCGGATGGCATAATAGCCGCTGACCTCGCCGAAGGGACCCTCCGGTTCCCTGACTTGGGGCAATATTTCCGCTTCCATGATCATTTGGGCGTCCGCGATGCCTTCCACGCTCACCGTACGGCTTCTGCACAAACGGGCCGGCTCTCCCAGCAGATAGGAAGCGACAGCCAGCTCGTCAACATCGATAGGCGCCGCGGAGCTGGGGGTAGTGGCCGCCACGAAATAAGCGGGATGGGCGCCGTTATTGATGGTGATTTCCAAGGATTTTCCTTTGGCTTCCGCGCGCTCGTAATAATTTCGCAAATGGCGGCCCGCGTCCATCAGCAGGCCCAGGCGGTCTTTGCCCGTCACCATCAAGCGGTGAATGGACGCGTTGCGGGTGCCGGTATCCGGATCCTTGGCGATAATGACGCAGCTGGAGAAGTACGGCCCGCCGTCCAGCAACGCGTGAGTGGGAACCGGTATCTTTGTCAGGTCTGGCTCATTCATGGTCGTTGCCCGCGCCGGGGCGTTTTCCGTCAGAATGGGGGGCACGGGATTTTTTTGCAGCGAGGCCGTCGCCTCGGCGAACAAGCCGGAGAGTTCCCCCGCTGGTTTTCCAAAGATCGCGGCGACGTTGTCCCGGTTCCACCACATGCCGGTTACGACCGGATAATCGTATCCCCTCACCCGATCGAACATCAACGCCCTGCCGCCTTCCAGCCTGGCGGCCACACCGGACAACTCATGCGCGGCGTCCACTGGGGTAGTCACATGGGCCAAGCGTCCTTTTTCCTCCATTTTCTCAAGACAGTCTCTCAAATCCATCATACTGCAACCTTTAGCCTCGCTTTCGTCGGGCGGCCACAGCGGAGCGGCGGCATCCTCCGCGCTGGCCGTCAAAATTTCTCTATAGTCGCCGGATAGTCGCTGGCCGCGGCGCCTGATCCCGGCGGCGCTGGGTATCCCACAAAATCCAGCCATACCAGCGCTCGGTGTTTTGCTGAATCAGCCCGTCCGCGGCGGCGTTGTTTTCCAGATAACGATAAATACGCTGGGTGTCTTCCTCGTCGACGACTATATTGTCGCCCAAAATTCTGGCGTAATAGCGGGCCAAATCCAGGTCTGCCCGCGCCCTTCCCTCCCGTTTTTGCTGATGATAATGGGTTTCCGGCAGGTAGCCCCGCAACCAGAGCAGATTGAATAAGGCGTAAAAAAACCGGCCGTGGCCGCTTAAATTCGGCGCGTAATCCCTCTGAAACACCTCATTGGAGATCCGGGCCTCCAACTCGTCCTGCCATTGCACGAAATGGCAGCTGAAGCAGTAGCCTTTGCTGACGCTGATCATTTTTTCCAGGCTCGCCACGGTGCTGACCGCGGGGGTGATGGAGGTAAAGGCGAGATCAAAATGATCGAGCCAGCCTCTGGCTTTCACATCCAGATTCTGAAAGTCCGCTTTTAAAAAAGAAATGTTTTTCAGCGCCGACGCCTTGGCGTGAATCTCGGCCTGCTCCAGCATCAGCTGGGAGATATCCAGGCCGACGACCTCGCCGGCGCTCCGGGCAAACTCGGCGGCGAATTGCCCCAGACCGCAGCCGATGTCGATGACGCTGCTGCCGGTACCCAGCAGGCCCCGGCGCCGGAGATAATCCGCCGCCGCCTCCACCCGCTCCCGCAGGTTGCGGGAAAAGCCGCCTTCGCCGCCTAGCTCCCTGGCCCAGTCCTTGGCTCGCTCATCCCAAAGCTGGGTGGTATGCCGGCGATTGCCCAGCTTTTTGTGTTCCCAAATTTCCTTAAAATAATTGAATTCCTCCGGGGTATTGTAGTGCATAGGCGCTCACTCTTTTCTTTTGTAATGGTTTTATGAGGTGCCCTTTGAAAGGGCTGCCCTAATTATAGCTTTAAAAGCGGGATTAATTCAAGGTGCCCGCCACCCATGAGTTTGCCCCGCCCGGCGCTGCCCGACCGCGAAATAGCAAGTGAAAAACGTCAATTTATTGTTTCACGAGTCCTTATGTATTGCCTCAGTAGTTACCAGCCCGCTTGGGCACAGGTATTTTTTTATGCGGCAATCGGTTGATACCGGTTGCGAAATACAGTATAATCAGGTTTGAGAAAAAGCTGGCGGCGGTCTTGAGGTTCCGATGGGGTTCCGACGCCGCGGCGGAGGGAAAAGACATGGATGATCAGAGAAATGGTCAGATGGAAGAGCAAATAAATCAGGTGAAAGAGCAAATAAAGATGGATGATCAAAGTAAGACGGATGGGCAAATAAAGCTGTATAATCAGATCAGGGATGAGGCGGCGGCCTGCGGCGAGACTTTGCTGGGGCTGGCGGCGCTGGAGCCGGGAGAAATTCTGGTGGTGGGCTGCAGCACCAGCGAGATCATGGGCCGGCGGATTGGCAGCGCCTCCAATGAGGACGCCGCGGCGGCGGTATTTGACGGGATTTATCCCCTGCTGCGGGCAAAGGGCATTTGGCTGGCAGCCCAGTGCTGTGAGCATCTGAACCGCGCCCTGGTCATGGAGAAGGCGGCTGCGCTGGCCTTTGGGCTGGAGCGGGTGAGCGTGGTGCCGGCGCCCAAGGCGGGCGGCAGCTGGGCGGCCTGGGTTTATCGGCAGTTGGAGAAGCCGGTGGTGGTGGAAAACCTGGACGGGCATAAGGCCGCCGCCGGCATAGATATAGGCGAGACCTGGGTGGGTATGCACCTGCGGCCGGTGGCCGTGATGGCGCGGCCGGAGCGGCCCTGGGTCGGGGAGGCCAGGGTGACCCTGGCCCGTACCCGGCCCAAGCTGATTGGCGGCAGCCGGGCCAGATACGAGTAGCGAGATCCGATATGAGTAGTGAGATCCGATACGGGCAGCTGGAATTAAAAAATGGAGGGACAGCCAACATGGACAGTATGACGGACTTTCTCGCCCGAACCGACCCCGCCGCGGCGGAGGCGATAGAACGGGAAAAACGGCGGCAAACAGAAAAGATCGAGCTGATCGCCTCGGAGAATTTCGTCAGCCCCGCGGTGATGGCGGCCCAAGGCTCGGTGCTGACCAACAAATACGCCGAGGGCTATCCGGGCAGGCGATACTATGGCGGCTGCGAGTGTGTGGACGTGGTGGAGACGCTGGCGATTGAGCGGGCGAAGGAGCTGTTTGGCGCCGATCATGCCAATGTCCAGCCCCATTCCGGCGCCCAGGCCAATATGGCGGTATATTTCGCCCTAGCGGAGGCGGGGGATACGATCGTGGGCATGAGCCTGGATCATGGCGGGCATCTGACCCACGGCTCGCCGGTAAACTTCTCCGGCCGGCGTTACCATTTTGTGTCCTATGGCGTGACGCCGGAGACGGAGACGATTGACTATGATGAATTGCGGCGGCTGACCTTGCAGGCCCGGCCGAGATTGCTGGTGGCGGGGGCCAGCGCTTATCCCCGGATCATAGATTTCGCCCGGCTGGCGGATATCGCCGGGGAGGCTGGCGCCCTGCTGATGGTGGACATGGCCCATATCGCCGGCCTGGTGGCGGCGGGCCTGCATCCCAGCCCCGTGCCTTATGCGGACGCCGTGACCACCACGACCCACAAGACCCTGCGAGGCCCCCGGGGGGGCATGATCCTGTGCAAGGAAAAATGGGCCAAGGCCATCGACAAGGCCATCTTTCCCGGCGTCCAGGGCGGGCCGCTGATGCACGTTATCGCCGCCAAGGCGGTGGCGTTGCGGGAGGCTATGGCGCCCCAATTCAAGGTTTATCAGCGCCAGATATTGGACAACGCCCAGGCCTTGGCGCTAGGCTTGCGGCAAAAGGGCTTCCGCCTGATTTCCGGCGGGACGGACAATCATTTGATCTTGGTGGATCTGCGTTCCAAGGGCGTCACCGGCAAGGCCGGCGAGGCGTTGCTGGACGAGGCGGGGATCACGGTCAACAAAAACGCCATCCCCTTTGATCCGGCCAGCCACTTTATCACCAGCGGCATTCGCGTCGGTACCCCGGCCGTCACTACCAGGGGGATGGGGACGGCGGAAATGGGCCAAATCGCGGCTCTTATCGATTTGGCACTGGGCAGTGAC
>JAISDE010000229.1 GCA_031265035.1 Peptococcaceae bacterium
CTAAGAGTTAAGAGTTAAGAGTTAAGAGTTAAGAGTTAAGAGCTAAGAGCTAAGAGTGAGAGCTAAGAGTGAGAGTTAAGAGCGAGAGCTAAGAGCGAGGCGGAGCGGCGGGGCGCCTGTCAGGGCGCCGCCCAGCGAAGCGGGCGGAAGGGAGGCAGATGGCTTTGGCGGAAGAAATGATCCGTCTGGTAAATATCTCCAAGCAATTCGAGGGCGAGACGGTATTAAACGGGATCAATTTGCGCATCAACAAAAACGAGTTCGTGACCCTGCTGGGCCCTTCCGGCTGCGGCAAAACCACGACTCTGCGGCTCATCGGCGGGTTTGAGCAGCCCACCGCCGGCGACATCCTGTTTGACGGGCGGCGGATCAACGACGTGCCCGCCTACGCGCGCAAGGTAAATACGGTTTTTCAGCGCTACGCCTTATTCCCTCATCTGGATGTCCATGAGAATGTGGCCTTCGGCCTGCGCATCGCCAAAAAGAGCGAGAGGGAGATTCGGGCAAAGGTCAAGTCGGCGTTGGCCCTGGTGGATTTGCAGGGCTTTGATAAGCGGCCTGTCCGCTCCTTATCCGGCGGCCAGCAGCAGCGGGTGGCCATCGCCAGGGCCGTGGTCAACGAGCCCAAGGTGCTGCTCCTGGACGAGCCTTTGGCGGCCCTGGATCTGAAAATGCGCAAGGAGATGCAGCTGGAGCTGAAAAATATGCAGAAGCAGCTGGGTATTACCTTTGTCTTTGTCACCCATGATCAGGAGGAAGCGCTTACCATGTCGGATACCGTGGTGGTGATGAAGGACGGGGTGATCCAGCAGATTGGCCCCCCGATCAGCATTTACAACGAGCCGAACAATGTCTTTGTGGCGGATTTTATCGGGGAAAGCACGATTGTGGAGGGCCGTTTTATCGAGGATTGCCTGGTGGAGTTCGCCGGGCGGCGTTTTCCCTGCGTGGACAAGGGCTTCGCGCCAAATGAGGCGGTGGACGTGGTGATTCGGCCGGAGGATGTGGATTTTATTCCCGACCCGGCCCAGGGGATGCTTCAGGCGGCGGTGACCTCCGTCGTGTTTAAGGGCGTGCATTACGAGATGCTGGCCGAGACCCCGGCCGGCCAGGAATGGATGATTCACAGCACCGTGATGGCGCCGGTGGGGCAGACAATCGGCATGTCCGTAAAACCGGACAATATCCATCTGATGCGGAGGGAGGCGGCGAAGTGAGAAGAAACTGGGCCTTGTATCCCTATGTTTTGTGGATGGCGCTGTTTACCGTCGTGCCCATCCTTTTGGTGGCCTATTACAGCCTGTCGGCGACGGGTTTGGGCTTTCGCCTGACCCTGACCCATTTCGCGCGGGTCTTTGAGCCACTTTATCTCGCCGTGCTTTGGCGCTCTATCCAGCTGGCCCTGGTCAGCACGCTGATTTGCTTCCTGCTGGGCTATCCGGTGGCGATGATTCTGGCGGGCAGCCCCATGAGGCGGCAGTTCAGCCTGATTGTGCTGTTTGTGGTGCCCATGTGGATGAATTTTTTGGCCCGCACCTACGCCTGGATGACCTTGCTGGAGAAAAACGGCCTGATCAACAAGCTGCTGGGCCTGTTTGGCGTCGAGCCGCTCAATATGCTGTATACCTCCGGCGCCGTGGTGCTGGGCATGGTGTACAATTATCTGCCCTTTATGGTATTCCCGATTTTTACGGTGCTGCGCAAAATGGATCCCTCCCTGCTGGAGGCGTCGGGGGATCTGGGGGCCAGCGCCCACCAAACTTTTTTAAAGGTGATCTTTCCCATTAGCCTGCCGGGGGTATTGTCCGGCGTAACAATGGTATTTATGCCCTCGGTGACGACCTTTGTGATCTCCCAGCTGCTGGGCGGCGGCCAGTTTACCCTGATCGGCAACCTGATTGAGCAGCAATATTTGCGGGCCTATGACTGGGGTTTCGGCTCCGCCCTGTCCATTATTTTGATGATCGTGATCCTTTTGTCCATGGGGCTGATGTCCCGGGGCAATGCCCAGGAGGAAATGGGGGGCTTGCTATGAGAGGTTGGGCCTGGGCCAAGCGGCTTTATCTGGGGCTGATCTTCCTGTTTTTGTACGCCCCTATCCTGGTGCTGGTTCTGTATTCCTTCAATTATTCCCGCTCCAGGGGCAATTGGGCCGGCTTCAGCCTGCGCTGGTACGGGGAGCTGTTTCAGGATCGGGCCATTATGGGCGCTTTGGGCAATACGGTGCTCATCGCCCTGGTTTCGGCCCTGGCGGCGGCGGTGGTGGGCACGATCGCGGCTATCGGGATTTACAATTCCCGGGGCTGGCGAAAGAACCTGCTGATCAATGTGACCTACCTGCCGATTTTGAACCCGGATATCGTGACCGGTATTTCCCTGATGCTGCTGTTTATCGCCCTGTCCTTTCCCCGGGGGCTGATGAGCATGATTGTGGCCCATATCACCTTTGGCTTGCCTTATGTGGTGATTTCCGTGCTGCCCAAGCTGGCCCAGCTGGATCCCCAGATTTTTGACGCGGCCCTGGACTTGGGCGCCCCGCCCCGGCAAGCCTATGTCAAGGTGATTCTGCCTCAAATAATGCCCGGCGTGTTTACCGGCTTTTTGCTGGCCTTCACCATGTCGGTGGACGATTTCGTGGTCAGCTTTTTTGTCACCGGCGACGGTGTGTCCAATTTGGCCATCGCCATTTACTCTATGGCCCGCCGGGGGGTCAACCCCAAGATCAACGCGGTGCTGACCCTGCTGTTTATCGCCGTGGCCGGCGGGATGTACCTGATTCAGCGGCAATTGAACAAAAGCGCCGTGGAACTGTGATAGGTAAACTTGCGATTTGCAAATTGATGTTTCAACTGGCAAGCCCGTGTACAGAGGAATACTTGGATAGTGTCGCGGCAACGGGTCGGCTCACCGCCGACATGGGATTGGGGGTTAAAAAATGACTGTAAATTATAACGAGCTTGCCAAAAAATACGATCTGACCAGAACCGCTAACATTGAAATTTTGAATCTCTTCGCGGAAGTATATTCACTTGACGACAAAACCGTCCTTGATTTTGGCACCGATAAAGAGAGTCGTTTCACTATATCGGAGGGCTTTATCAAATTGGTGGAAAACAAGGGGTACTCCATGTTCCATCTGATCAATGACGCCGACTATCAAACGGGGTTAGCGGCGCTGCGGGAGGATTACGAGAAACAAACGGAAATCACCAATACTCATGGCGAGACGCTGTTGTTTCTCGCGAAAAACGGGGTCCAGGGATGACCAAAAGGATATGTGAGTAGCTTGGGCGTCCAGCGGCGCGCGAGCGGGGTAAAGGTGGGGGCGGCGTCTATCGCATTTGACACCGCCCCTTGCCTGTGGTAAATTTAGACCGTACATTTTCGCTTAGGACTAATGAAACAATAAATTGATGTTTTTCACAAGTCCTTGGGGCGGAAAAATAGCGTAAGGTATAGCGAGGTATAGCGGAAAATTTTCCGGCGGCGGCGTATAACAGCAAGAGAGGAAGGACTTTCCCATGCGGATTCAGTTTTTAGGCGCGGCACAAACCGTAACCGGCTCCTGCTATTTGGTGGAAACAAAGAAAAGCAGCTTTTTGGTGGACTGCGGGATGTTTCAGGGCAGCAAGACCCTGAAAGAGTATAATTACGGCGAGTTTGGCTTTTCGGTTCAAGACATTGATTTTACCCTGCTCACCCACGCCCATGTGGATCATTGCGGGCTGCTGCCCAAGCTTTACAAGAAAGGCTTTCGGGGCAAAACCTACGCCACCGAGCCTTCAAAGCAGCTGTGCGGGGTGGTGCTGCCGGACAGCGGTTATATTCAGGAGACGGAGGTAGAGCGCAAAAACCGCAAACTGGCCCGTACAGGGGCGCCGCTGCTGGAGCCGATCTACACCGCCCAGGACGCCAGGGAATGCTTGGGTTATTTTGTAGGCTGCGCCTTTGATCAGGCGATTGAGCCGGGCGAGGGCATTCGGGCTATTTTCCGGCCGGCGGGGCATATCCTGGGCGCCGCTATCCTGGAGGTTTTCATCCGGGAGGACGGCAAGGAGAAAAAACTGGTGTTCAGCGGGGATATCGGCAATATAGGCCAGGCTATTGTCAAGGATCCCGCGTTTGTGGCCGGGGCGGATTTTGTGGTGATGGAATCCACCTACGGCGACCGGCGGCATATCCATTATCAGGATCGGATTCCCCTGCTGGCGGCGGCGGTGACGGATACCCTGAAAAAGGGCGGCAATCTGGTGATCCCCTCTTTCGCGGTGGAGCGCACCCAGGATATGGTCTACATCCTGAAAAAGCTGATGGACGACGGGGCCATCCCCCGGATGGATATTTTTATCGACAGCCCGATGGCTGTAGAGGCGACCAGGATTTTCATGGAGCATCCCGAGTGCTTTGACGATGAGGCGACGGCGGAGATGGCGGGCGCCAGGGCCAGCGACTTGTTTGAGGATAAGAATATCCACTACGTCCGCACGATGGAGGAATCGGCGGCGGTCAACCGGATCAAGAAAGGGGCCATCATTGTTTCCGCTAGCGGCATGTGCGACGCCGGCCGAATCAAGCATCACCTGAAGCATAATCTCTGGCGGCCGGAGTCCACGGTGCTGTTTGTGGGCTATCAGGCGGAGGGTACCTTGGGCCGGCGGATCCTGCGGGGGGAGAGCGCCGTCCGGATTCACGGCGAGGATATCGCGGTGAAGGCGGAGATCCGGGAGATCGCCGATTTTTCCGCCCACGCCGACCAGCAAGGGTTGGTGGATTGGCTGGGCGGGTTTGACCGGGAGCTGCCCAAACAGGTATTTTTGGTGCATGGCGAGCCGGCGGCGATGCTGTCGCTGCGGGGTCGGATCGAGGGAGAGCTGGGCCTGCCGGTGACGCTGCCGGAAATGGGGGCGGAATACGATCTGGAGCGGATTAAGCCTGAGGTGATCAAGCTGACCCGGCGGTTGCCGGCCAATAAGGTGCTGGCGGCGGAGGTCAATGAGGCTTTTGACGTGATCAAGAAGCAGGTGGCGGCGATTGCCGGGAAACAGGGCCAGGACAGAAAAATTCTGGAGCGCTTGCTGCGCAAGATCCACGAGGTGGAGGAAGAGTTGGCCGGCATCAAGGACGGGTCAAATAAGTAAGATACGTAAGTAAGATACGTAAGTAAGATACGGGTTTCGAGGATTCGCCAAACCCCAATCAGAACTGAGGTGCTGTAATTGAAAGTGACGACAATAGACGGCGAGAAATGGGCGGAGATGATCCGGGCGGCGGGGTTGTACCTCGCCCACCGGAAGGCGGTGGTAGACTCTTTGAATGTGTTTCCCGTTCCCGACGGCGATACGGGCACTAATATGAGCCTGACCCTGCAATCCGCCGCCCGGGATCTGGACAGCGTGGCGCCGGGGGAGCGAGGCCATTTTGGCGCCAGGGCCGAGGCGATGGCCAGGGGCGCTTTGTTGGGCGCCAGGGGCAATTCCGGTGTTATCACCTCGCAAATCCTGTCCGGCTTCGCCACAGTTTGTCGGGGGATGCCGACGGTGGACGGGGCTGTGTTTGTCCGGGCCTTGGACGCGGGGGTGAAAGCGGCTTATCAGGCGGTGATGAAGCCGGTGCGAGGCACGATCCTGACGGTGTCCGAGGCGGCGGCGGCCGGCGGGCAGGCGGCGCTGGACAGGGGAAGCGACGATATTTTGGAGATTTTGACCGAGGCGGCGGCGGCGGCCTTGGAGACATTGCGGCTGACGCCTACGATGCTGCCGATTTTAAAGCAGGCCGGGGTAGTGGACGCCGGCGGGCAGGGTTTTTTGTACATTTTGGAAGGGTTTATCGCCAGCCTGAGAGGGGAGAAGCCGGAGGAGGGGGAAAGCGCCGCGGCGCTGGCGGCGACCCCGCCCGGCGATATCGAGAACATGACGGTGGAGGATCAACTGCTGGATCCCTGGGATATCACCTTTGGTTATTGCACGGAATTCGTGATCAAGGATAAGGATAACCAACTGGATTTGGAAAAGATCCGGGCTTATCTCAGTACCTTGGGGGATTGCGTGCTGGTAGTGGGCACGCCCGGTATTTGCAAGGTGCATGTGCATACCAACGAGCCGGGCAAGGCCCTGGATTTTGTGACGCCGATGGGCAGCCTGCACAAGCTGAAAATTGATAATATGCGGGAGGAAGCGGAAAAGCGGGAGCGGCTGGAGATCAGGAAGATCGGCCTGATCGCGGTGTCCGGCGGGCCGGGGCTGGACGAGGTGTTCCGCAGCCTGGGCGTGCACAAGATCGTTACCGGCGGGCAGACCATGAACCCCAGCACCCAGGATTTTGTGGCGGCTATCAAGGGTCTGGCGGCCAGGGAAATCATTATTTTGCCTAATAATTCCAATATTGTCCTGGCGGCGGAGCAGGCGGCCAAGGTCAGCGGCGGGATCGTTCATGTGGTTCCCACCAAGACGGTACCCCAGGGCATCGGCGCTTTGCTGGCTTTTCATGAGGAAGGCACCGGCGGCGAGAACGCCCGGCGGATGGGCGAGGCGGCGAAAAAAATGATTACCCTGGAGATCACCTACGCCGCCCGGGACGCCAGCTACGAGGAATACGAGATCAAAAAGGGGGAGATCCTGGGGCTGATCGACGGCAAGCTGGCCCTGACGGCCGGCGAGCGGGAGGAATGCGCCCTGGCGCTTTTTGAGCGGACGCTGCGGCCGGAGCATGATTTGATCACGATTTATTATGGGCAGGATATCACGGAAGCGGAGGCCGACCGCCTGGGCGAGCGGGTCGCCGCCTTGTATGATTGGGCGGATATTGAGATCCACGGCGGCGGGCAGCCGTTGTATTATTACATTATCTCGTTGGAATAATACGGAGTAATACGGAGGATGATTGCCTTGGCTCAGGTAAGGATCATGACAGACAGCACCTGTGATTTGACGTTGGCGGAAATAGCGGCTCTGGATTTACGCCTGGTACCGGTAGTAATCAATTTTGAGGATGGCTCCTACCGGGAGCTGGTGGATATCACCATCCCGGAGTTTTATCGCAAAATGGCGGCTCAGGAGGCCTTGCCCACCACCGCTCAACCGGCGCCGGGGGAGACGCTGGCGGCGTTCACCGAGCTGACGGCGGCTGGGGATGAGGTGATCTCCTATCATATTTCCGGCGCCCTCAGCGGTAGCGTCAATACGGCGGTCTCTATCGCCCAGCGGTTTCCGCCGGGCCGGGTCACGGTGGTGGACAGCCGCACTACCTCTATCGGGCTGTGCTGTATGGTGGAGGCGGCGGCCCGGGCGGCGGCGGCGGGCTGCGGCAGGGATGAGATCCTGAGTATGACGGATTATATCAGGGACAATCTGCTGGTTTATTTTGTGGTGGATAACCTGGAGGCTATGCGCAAGGGTGGCCGTATCGGCCGGGCCACAGCTTTTTTGGGTGGGATGCTGCATATCCGGCCTTTGCTGATGGTGCAAGACGGCGTTGTTTCCCCGGTGGAGCGCATTCGGGGCAAGAGCCAGTCTGTGCGGCGGATGATCGAGATCGTCGGCGGGGCCAAGGCGGCCCATGACGGCCCTTATTGGATCAGCGCCGGCCATTGCGACGCGGCGGCGGAGTTGGATGAGTATATGCCGGAGATAGCGGCGGGTTTGGGCTTGAGGGCGGAACAGATCCCCAAGCGGGCCGTTGGCGCCGCCATCGGCGCGCACGCGGGGGCCGGCCTGCTGGCCTTGGCGTACTTGCCCTGGCCGCCGTTTATCCTGTCGATGCTGGCGCGCCGGGGCTGCGTCCCGCCGGGCCTGGCCTGACGCGGCGGCGGGGAGGTGGGATTTGTTTCATCTGGTATTATACCGGCCGGAGATCCCGGCCAACACCGGCAATATTTGCCGCACCTGCGCCGTGACTGGCACAGTGTTGCACCTGATCAAGCCCCTGGGCTTTTCCCTGGAAGATAAGTACCTGCGCCGGGCGGGCCTGGATTATTGGGATCTGCTGGATGTGCGGCTGCATGACTCCCTGGCGGATTTTTTGTCGGTGTTGGGACAGGGCAGGCTGTGGCTGCTAGAGACCGGCGGCGAGCGCCGCTATGACCAGGTGGCTTACCGGGACGGGGACTTTCTTTTGTTGGGGCAGGAGACCAAGGGCCTGCCCAGGGAGCTGCTGGAGCGTTTCGCCGGGCAGGCCGCGCGGGTGCCCATGCGCCCCCATCCCAAGGCCCGCTGCCTGAATCTGAGCAACACCGCGGCCCTGGTCTTGTTTGAGGCTTTGCGGCAGACCGGTTTTCCAGGCCTGACCTGACAGCGGGACAGACGGCGAGAATGGCGGATAGGCTGAAAGTAGTATATTTGTGGTAGTATATTTGTAGTAGTATGTTTGTAAATGAGGCGGAAGAAATGAAGATTAAGTCCAAGATTTTGTTGCCGGTGAGCCTGGCCGTATTTGCGGTATCTGTCGCTATTTTAGCCGCGGTTATACTCATATTTTCCGACTATGTGGATACCGCCGCCCAAAACGATATCAACCAGTCCTCCGTTACCGCCTACAGGGAATTTGAGCAGCTGGGCGTAGAGGCGGCCAACAGCGGCGCCGTGATGGCGGCCGACCGGGACTTTGCCGCCGCCATGGCGGCTAAGGATCTGCCGGCGGTATTGGCCCGGGCAAAGTTTTTTGATGAGCGCATGGATATTGAGTTCGTCACCGTCGCCGACGCGGAGGGCACCGTCCTGGCCCGCTCCCACGAGCCGGATAATTTCGGCGACAGCGTGATCAATCAGAAAAATGTCGCTGCCGCTCTGACGGGCAGCGCTTATACCACCATTGAGCAGGGCACGGCCGTGAAGCTGTCTGTGCGCTGCGGCACGCCTGTGTATTATAATGGCGCTCTGGCGGGCGTGGTCTCCACCGGGTTTCGGCTGGACACAACCGATTTTGTGGATCGGGCCAAATACCTTACGGGATCCGAGATAACCATTTTCATCGGGGATGAGCAGCTGGCCACGACCATACTGGACGACGCGGGCCAGCGGGCCACCGGCATCGAGGCGGACCCGACCGTCAGGGACATGGTGATGGCCGGCGGCGAGTATTCCGGTAAAGCCAATGTTTTTGGCCAGGAGGTATTTTTAAGCTGCAAGCCGATCCGCGCCGCCGAGGGTCGGGTGATCGGGATGTTTTATGTCGGCCTTTCCGTCCACGCCAAGAATGTGGCGATCAGGAACTTTGTGCTGGTAGCGGGCGGTATAGCGCTGCTGTTGCTGGTCTTGTCCCTTGGCGTTTTGTGGTATCTGATCGGGCGAATCGTCAGGCCGATTTACGCCATGGTGGCGGCCGCCAACGCTTTGGCCGACGGGAATACCGACGCGTGGCTGATCGTTGACACCAAGGATGAGATACGGGACTTGGCCGACGCTTTTCAGCGTATGTTGGAAAGCACCAAGGAGCAGGCGCTGACCATCGGCACCATAGCCAAAGGCGACCTGACGCCAGAGGTGACGCCCCGTTCCGAGCATGACGCGGTGGGCCTGGCGCTGCGGGAGATGCTGCGGGTCAACAATGACGTTTTCCGCTCCGTCAACGGCACGGCGGCTCAAGTGGCCGCGGCGGCCCACCAGATCGCCGACGGCGCCCAGGGACTGGCCCAGGGCAGCTCGGAACAGGCCAGCGTGGTAGAGGGGCTGTCGGTCACGATGTCCTCCATCGCCGAGCAGGCTGGGAAGAACGCCAAAATGGCCCTTGAGGCGGCGCGGCTGGGCAAGTCTATCCGGGGCAACGCCGAGGCCGGCTCCGGCCAGATGGGCCATTTGCTCCAAGCCGTGAAGGATATTACCGAGGCCAGCCACGCTATAGCCGGGGTCATCAAGGTGATTGACGATATCGCTTTCCAGACGAATATCCTGGCGCTAAACGCCGCGGTAGAAGCGGCGCGGGCCGGCGAGCACGGCAAGGGCTTTGCGGTGGTGGCCGAAGAGGTGCGGAATCTGGCGGCGAAGAGCGCGGAGGCCGCGAAAGACACGGCGGGACTTATCGAGAGCTCTATCGCGAAAGCGGAAGCCGGCTCCCATATCGCTACCGCTACGGCGAAGTCTCTGATTGAGATTGTCAATATGGTAGAGGGCGCCGTAAGCGCGCTGCGGGAGATTACAGAGGCCGCGGGCGAGCAGGCGGTTCAGATCGACGACATCAACAAGGGTATTGAGCAAGTGTCCGAGGTGGTGCAAAGCAATTCGGCAATCGCGCAGCAGACGGCGGCAACCACGCAGGAGCTGTCCGCGCAGGCGAATATACTTCAGCAAATGGTGGCGAGATTCCGGCTGCGTTAGCCGGAAACGGTTGAGCAAGTAATAAATGGGGCGGGTGTCCGGCGGTCCTCGGTTTGCGGGCTTTCCCCAAATAGGGTGGATTCTTCGGCGGGGCGGAGCCTTTGGCGGACGCCGGCGGGCGATTCCTCCTCCCG
>JAISDE010000247.1 GCA_031265035.1 Peptococcaceae bacterium
CAAAAATATCGGCGCCGGATTTCAGCATGATGTCCGTCACGGCGATCTCGTCGTCCAGGGATATACCGTCGATGGGGCAGCTCATCAGGGCCGAGCTGCCGCCGCTGACCACGCCGATAAACAAATCCTCCGGCCCGGCGGCGTCCACTATGGCGAGAATCTCCCGGCAGGCCCGCAGCCCCTCCGCGTTGGGCAGGGGATGACCGCCCACAAAGACCTTTGTCCGACGGTAAACATCGGTAACTTCCGGGATCTTGACAATAGCTATCCCCTGGGTCAGGCGGTCGCCCAAAATCTCATCCACCGCCATCGCCATGTGATTGCAGGCTTTCCCCGCCCCCAGCAAGTACACATGCCGCTTTTGGGATAAATCCCAGCTTTTGGCGCCCACCCGCAGGATATTCCCCTCCAGCCGCATGATGCCCTTGATCCGCTCATAAGCGTCCAGGCGCTCCAGGGTCTTTTCCGTAATCGTCAGGACGATTTCCCGGGACGCCCGATCACCGTGGGAAAGCAGTTCCGAGGTATTTTTTATTTTTTTTCGCATAGGTCGCCTCCCAACGCTTGCATTGACAGAAAATATCCTGTATTTTATAGTTCAAAGCATAGAAAATTCCCGGCTAAATGTCAATGTATTTGGTTTCCTTAAACACCATTATTTAGTGTCAAAAAAAGAGCATTATACGAGGAGTGTTATAATTATGAAAAAAATATTGGTCACCATCCCCGAGTTTCAGCAAAAATGCGCGGCTGGCTTCGCCCTGTTGCGGGAAAAGGGCTATGAGGTAGTGGAGACGCCCCTGATGCGGCCCTACTCGCCCGAGGAAATGGCCGCTATGATCGGCGATTTCGACGGGGCCATTACCGATCTGGAGATTTGGGACGAAAAGCTTTTCGCCGTCGCGGCCAAACTGAAAATCGTCTCCCGTTTTGGGGTTGGCATGGACAATTTTGATCTGGCCGCCGCCAAGCGTCACGGCGTGATCATTACCAATTGCCCCGGGGTCAACTCCAGCGCTGTGGCGGAGCAGGCTATCGCCCTGATCATGGCGCTGCTGCGGCAGGTGCCCCGTTATGACACCCAGGCCCGGCGGGGGGACTGGAGCCGGCCCTGCTTTCAGGAGATCGCCGGCAAGACGGTAGGTATCCTGGGGTTTGGCGCTATTGGGCGTCTCCTGGCCAAAAAACTCGCCGGCTTTGAGGTCACCCTGCTGGCCTATGATAAATTCCCCAACGAGCAAGCCGCCCGGGAGCTGTCCGTGACCCTGACCGGCCTCGACGAGGCGTTGAGCGCCAGCGATATTATCTCCATCCACCTGCCCAGCTTGCCGGAGACCGCACACATCATCGACAGCGACACCATCGCCAAAATGAGGCACGGCGTATTGCTGGTCAATACGGCCCGGGGCGCGCTGGTCAACGAGGCGGCCGTGGCCCAGGCCCTCCGCTCCGGCAAAATAGGCGGCATGGCCTCCGACGTGTTTGAGGTGGAGCCGGTCAGCCCCGACAATCCCCTTTTCGCTTTTGACAACTTTATCGCCGCCCCCCACGTTTCCTCCGATACGGCGCAAAATTTCGACCGCACCGGGCTGATGGTCGCCGAGGCGGTGAGCGCCGCCCTGAGCGGCCAGACCCCGCTCAACGCCCTTTGCTGAACGGCGACGCGCGGCGACAAATGGCGCCGAATGGGGCGGCGGGTGGCGCCGAGCCTGAGCGGCCGTTATCCCAAGCGGCGCTGGAGGGGCAGTTGTGGTACTGAGCAAGAATAATCGGCAAATCATCGCTTTTTTGGGGATTACCCTGGCGATCCTGGGTATATCCATGTTTTTGCCGCTGCTAATGGGTTTATACGACGGTGAGAGGCGCGCGCTGGCCTTTGGCGGTATCGGTTTGCTGGGACTGCTGGCCGGCGGCGCTTTTCACCGCCGCTTTCGGGAAACGGTGGAAATGACGCCCAGATCCGCCTACCACCTGGTAATTTTGGTCTGGCTCATGGCCTGCCTGTATGGCGCCCTCCCCTACCTTTTTTTCGACGGGGCGCCGAATTTCAGCCGGGCGTTTTTTGAGTCGGCCTCCGGCTTCACCACCACCGGCGCCACGATTTTCAACGACGTGGAAAGCCAGAGCCGCTGCCTGTTGCTCTGGCGGAGCATGACCCATTGGTTGGGCGGCATGGGGATCGTGGTATTGTTTGTGGCGCTGATGGGCTTTTTCGGCAACAGCGGCCTGCAAATGTTCAAGGTGGAGACCAACGGCCCCCTCAAGGAAAAAGTGGCGCCCAGCGTGCGGGACACGGCGAAGATCCTGCTGCGGGTCTACATTTGCCTGACCGCGATCCAGATCGGCGGCCTGCTTTTGGCGGGCATGCCGCTTTTCGACGCGGTTTGTCACGCCTTCGGCGTCGTCGCCACCGGCGGCTTCTCCACCCGCGACGACGGCATCGCCGCCTACGGGACGGGCGTTCAGGCGCTGGTCAGCTTTTACATGCTGTTTTCCGGCGTCAATTTCAGCGTTTATTATCTGCTGCTGAAAAATCGCTCTCTGGCGACTTTGCGGGAAAATGATGAGTTGATGTGCTATTTTGGCCTCATCCTGACCGCCGCCCTCATCTGCGGGGCGGCGCTGTGGCGCCAGGGCCAGCCCCCGCTGGCCTCTTTGCGGGCCGGGTTTTTCCAGGTCACCTCTATTATCACCTCTACCGGCTACATAGCCGCGGACTATCCCAGCTGGCCGCCCGTCGGCCAGTTCATCCTATTCTTTCTGCCCTTTATCGGGGCCTGCGCCGGCTCCACCGGCGGCGGGATCAAGGTCAGCCGCTTTATGATTTTATGCAAGGGGATCAAGGCTAATTTTACCCGGCTGCTGCATCCCAGGGCGGTAATCCATCTGCGGGCCAACGGGCGGCAGCTAGAGCAGAGCGTGGTGAGCAACGTCCAGACCTTTTTTTCCCTGTATGTGCTGACCTTCGCTGCCGCCTCCCTCGTATTCAGCCTGTATGGCTTTGACCTGGTCACGGCGATCTCCCTGACCGCCTCCTGCGTCAACAATGTCGGCTCGGGCTTCGGCATCATCGGGCCGGCCATGAATTACGGGCAGCTGCCGGCGTGGATCCTGTATTTTTTGTCGCTGCTCATGCTGATGGGCCGTTTGGAATTGTACGCGATACTGATCGTTTTCAGCCGAGACTTCTGGCGGGAGAGTTAGAGAGGGAGAGTTAAAAAACGCTATCTGCTTATCGGTTTCCCGATCAGGTCAATGAGCCTCGCGACGCGCTTTTGAATATGCGCCTCGATCGCCTTTAAGCGGGTTTCAGGGAGATTATACTTAGGATGACGCTCAAACCTGAACCCTATCATCTCCCGTAGCTGTTCTGCCTGACGGCGCTCGCCAATACTCTTGACGATGTTCTCGAATGAGTAGTTTTCAAAGGCTGACGGTCGGGTTTTCGCGTAGGCGTCTAAGTCCTCAAGGTCTTTTTGGGTGGCGAAATTGAACAACGACATGCCGTGGTCAAACAGGGGCGCCGGCGCGATAATATCGCCGCCGCGGTTGTCGCGCAGAACGCCGAAATTACCAAAATGCCTGTCTGTGTTATAAATCAACGCGTCAAACACAAGCATATCGCGAATACTGTCCGCGAATTCCTTTCCCTGTTGGTCATAAAATTTCAGCGCCGCGGTTAGCCCGCCGGAAGTGACAATTCTGCCAATCGGAACATAGGCGGTATTTATATCGGTGAACAATTCGCACTTTGACGCGAGAATCCCTTTCCACTTGACCAAATCATAGTGGATCGCGTTAAGCCTCATTCGCTCAGCTATCTGGCTGGCGTAGTATTCGCTGTATGGCTCGTTGCCTGTATTGGAAGCGCCGCTGGTCCCGCCCTTGAAAAGATAAATACCGTCGTTCTTTATGAATCGCCACGCTTTTGGCAGCATACCGTTCGTCGTTAACTCCGGCGAGGTGCTAAACATGGGGTCTCCCCGCGAGACACCGGTATAAGCGACCAGAGAGAGGATTTTTGAGAACGGTTTTTCGTACATATTGTACTCAGCGAAAGCGCCGCCGAACTCTTTAGGCGCCACCCAATAGCTATCGTTCAGAGACAGTCCCTTGCAGACATCAATAATACCTTTGGTGTCGTCAACCGTTAAGCCAAAGGTTTGCAGAATCTGCTCGACAAACTCGCGGTTTTTGGGGATCACCCGGCGCCGCAGCCACAAGGACAGCCCCTCGGATGTCATTGGTAAATCAAGGGGGAAAACAGCCTCGCGCCCGCCGCTATGTGACAGTATTTGGGGAATCTGCCCGCCGAGCTCATCTGTAACAAACTCGAACTCTATCAAAGGCTCATCGTACAGCCTGATTTCGTATATATGTCTCATCGGATCGCCCCCGTCAAATGAGACCCCGCTATTCGGCAAGGCCTCATTTCGCAAACATTTTGATCCCGGCCATTTATCGGCCGCGTACCGGGGAGCGGCAACATTTTGCGCCTCTCAGCGCAGTTGTAGTATAACAAAGCCTACCCTAGAAGTCAAATCCCGTTTGGCGCGAGATGTTTGGTGCGAGATTGGGGCTGAAATAGCCTTAATTATCAGCCGCTTGACACCGCCGCCTGGGGGTGTTATCTTTTATTACATAAAGCGGAAAAGAAAGGGAGGACGCGGTATGATCAATGTAACGGGCAAGCCTTGTCCCATTCCGGTAATTGAGGCGAAAAAGGCCCTGCGGGCGGCGGCGGCCGGGGAAAAGGTAGAGTTGCTGGTGGACAACGATATCGCCCGGCAGAATCTGCAAAAGCTGGCGGCCGGCACAGGCTGCGGTTTTCAGTATGAGGCCGCCGCTGAGGGCAATATTTTGGTTACCCTCATCCCGGGCGAGAAAAGCGGCCCGGCGGCCGATCCCGATCGCGAGGGCGGCGGGCTGGTGGTGGCTATCGGCAGCGACGCCATGGGCAGAGGCGAGGATGAGCTGGGGCGAACTTTGATCAAAAGCTATATTTACGCCCTGACCGAGTTGGACACGCCGCCGGAATATCTGCTATTTTTCAATTCCGGGGTAAAATTGACCACGGCCGGCTCCAACGCCCTGGCGGATTTAGGCGTTTTGGCCGATAAAGGCACCAATATCAGCAGCTGCGGCGCCTGCCTGAATTTCTATGGTCTGACGGAAAAGCTGGCTGTTGGCTCTGTGACCAACATGTACGCCATAGCGACGACGATGGCCCAGGCCCGCCGGGTCGTCAATTTATAAATTTCTCCCGATTGATCCATAGTCCCAGGGCGGGGTTGGGTATAAAATAGATTTCCTCGCCGTCCTTCAGGGTATTATAGCCGTAACGCAGCTTGCCCGGGTCGTACCGGCTTGCCGTTGCCGTATAGTCGGCGCTTTTAAAATGCGCCGACTCGATTGGCCGGCGGAAAGCCGGGGCGACCGCATAGGTAACGGTAAAACGCCCGTCGCTTGAGCCATGGATCAGATGGGCCGCCGCGCCCATATTGGCCCGCAGATCTTCATGGGCCGGATCCCGGAACAGCGCCAGGATTTCTTCCCGGCCGCGATAGCCATACTTGCGGATCAGCCCGTCTACCTGCTCGTCCTCGCCAAAGCGCTCCACGCCGGGCGCCAGCACTATCAGCTCCCCGCCGTCGGCGATGGCCATGCGAGAGCGGTAGACGGACTTGTTCCCCAGCCAGGTGCTTTTATACTCCTGGGGATCCAGATAGACGACACATTTGGGGATGCCTCGCTCCACAAAGTCGATATTTTTTTGCTGAGAGAGCTGGATCGCGGCCTCCAGCGCGTCTCTCTCGGCGCCGGCAAAGAGTCCGTGGGTAAATATTTCCCGACCCGCCGCCGTGGTCACCGTGAGCAGAAAAAGGATCGGCAAATGGTTTAAGTATTTTCCCAGCGCGTAGTCAAAAATCTCCCGCACCGGCGTGTGGTCGCGTCCCATCATGCGTTCCATGCCGTAGACGGCGCCCACCATATGGCTTTTGTTGATCATGTCCGCGCCGCCGACGCCCACAAAGAGGTTTTTCCCGTGGTTGGACATGCCGATGACCTCATGGGGCACCACCTGGCCGACGGAGAGGATCAGATCGTACCCCCCCCCGGTCACCAGCCGGTTGATCTCCACAGCGATTGGCTCTGTCCAGATCCCCTCCGTGATCGCCGCCATCCGCTGACCCGAGACCTCGCCCAGCCGCTCCACATCCGTACGCCAGTTATGGGTCAAAAAGGCGGTGTAGGGTATATCGCCGTACATATCCGCCGCCTCGCCGGGGGATATCGGGACATGGGTTCCCAGGGCGGGCAGGATATCCACCCGCGCGCCCTTGTCGGTATAATAGTGAAAACAAAAGTTGGTCAGAAAGCCGGCGTTGCTGTGGAAACGGGTATAGTCCGGCGGAATGATCAGAACCTTGGCCGCCGGGCGCGCGTTAAGCAAGCGCAACAGCCCATTTTCTATCTCCCCCCGGCTCAGTCCCCCCTCAGCCTCGGCCCGTAAACACAATTCCATAGGTCACCTCCAAGGCATCGGAATCGCTCAGATAAATACTCGGAATACACTCGGAATATACTCGGAATATACTCGGAATCGCTCAGACCCCGGAATAAGCGGCGAAACCGCCGTCGATGGGTAGCACCACGCCTGTCACGAAGGAGGAGGCGCCGCTGTCCAGCAGAAAAAGCATACCGCCAATCAATTCCTCCGGCTCGCCGAAGCGCTCCATCGGCGTGTTGCGGAGTATTTTGCCTGTCCGCGCCGTGGGCGTGCCGTCGTCGTTCCACAGGAGCTTGGCGTTTTGGGCGGTGGAAAAGAACCCCGGCGCGAGGGCGTTTACCCGAATGCCCGTCTTGGCGAAATACACGGCCAGCCACTGGGTAAAGTTGGATACCGCCGCCTTGGCCGCGCTGTAAGCGGGGATCTTGGTCAGCGGGGTGAAAGCGTTCATGGAGCTGATGTTCAAAATGGCGCCGCTGTTTTTCTCCACCATGTCCAGGGCGAAGGCTTGGGTAGGCAGCAAGGTGCCTTTCATATTGAGGCCGAACACGAAATCAAAGCCGGCGGGGTCAAGGTCAAAGAAGCTTTTTTGCTGCCCGGCCTCAGGCGCGGCTCGGTCGAAAAACTCGTCGTCCGTGGTGGCCCGGGGATTATTGCCCCCCGCCCCGTTGATCAAAATATCGCACTTGCCGTAGGCGGCCAGCACAGCGCTGTGGATCGCGGCCACGCTGTCCTTTTCCAGCACATTCACCTTGCCCGCCATGGCGACGCCGCCGGCCGCGGCAATCTCGTCCGCTACACCCCGGGCCGCTTCCTCATTGAGATCCAGCACCGCTACCTTGGCGCCGCAGGCCGCGAGGGCCTTAGCGAACATGGCGCAAAGCACGCCCCCGCCGCCAGTGACCACCGCCACTTTGCCGTTGAAGTCAGGCTTAAAGGGAAGCTTCATATTTTATGATCATTCCTTTCCGTCGCGAATTTTTCTTTCCCGCTCAAATATTACGCGTCAATATTAAGCGTTGTAGGTGGAGGCCGCCGTGTCGCCGCCCTCCCCTGTCCAGTTGGTGTGGAAAAACTGCCCCCTTGGCTCGTCCAGGCGCTCATAGGTGTGCGCCCCGAAATAATCCCGCTGGGCCTGCAAGAGGTTGGCGGGCAGGTTGGCTGTGGTGTAGCCGTCAAAATAGCTCAGGGCGGCTGAGAAAGCGGGCGCCGGGATCCCGTTCAGCGCGGCGTTCGCGACGATCTGCCGCCATTTGGGAACAAGGGAGCGGATAGTCTCGGAGAAATACGGGTCAAGCAGCAGGTTGGCGAGAGCCGGCTCCCGGTCGTAGGCCTCTTTTATTTTGCCGAGAAAAACGCTGCGGATAATGCAGCCGCCCCGCCACATCAGGGCGATGCCGCCGTAGTTCAGGTTCCAGCCGTAAGTCTTGGCCGCCGCGCTCATGAGCGCGTAGCCTTGCGCGTAGGAGATGATCTTGGAGGCGTAAAGCGCGTCGCGGATCCCGTCAATCATCCTGCGCTTGTCGCCGGCAAAATTGGCGAACTGGCGGGGGAAGATTTTTCCGGCCGCCACCCGCTCCTCCTTCAGGGCGGAGAGACAGCGGGCAAACACCGCCTCGCCGATGAGTGTCAGGGGCACGCCTTCTTCCAGGGCGGCCATGCCGGTCCATTTGCCGGTGCCCTTCTGCCCCGCGGCGTCGAGAATCTTGTCCACAATCGGCGTCCCGTCCGTGTCGGCGAAGTAGAGAATGTCCCTGGTAATCTCAATGAGATAGCTTGACAGCGGCCCCTCGTTCCACGCTCCAAACACCGCCGCCATTTCCCTGGCGTCCAGGCCCAGCCAATCTCTCATCAGCTGATAGGCCTCGCAGATCAGCTGCATATCGCCATACTCAATGCCATTGTGCACCATTTTGACAAAATGACCGGCGCCGTTCTCACCTACCCACTCGCAACAGGGAATCCCTCCATCCACCTTGGCGCAGATGGCCTGAAAAATGGGCTTAACGATCTCCCAGGCGGCGGGCGAGCCGCCCGGCATCATGGAGGGGCCTTTCAGCGCCCCTTCCTCGCCGCCGGAGACGCCGGTACCGATATAGAGCAAACCCTGGCTCTCCACGTAAGCGGTTCGGTGCGCGGTATCGGGAAAATGGCTGTTGCCGCCGTCGATGATAACGTCGCCCGGCTCCAAAACGTCCAGCAGCTTTTCGATGCATTCGTCCACCGGCTGCCCCGCCTTGACCATCATCATGACCTTGCGGGGCTTGGCCAGGGTGTCCCGCAGTTCCTCCAGGCTTTGGCAGCCGATGATGTTTTTGCCTCTGGCCCGCCCGTTGATAAAAGCGTCCACCTTTTCGGCGGTTCTGTTGTAGACCGCCACCGTAAAGCCCTTGGATTCCATATTCATCACCAGATTCTCACCCATGACGGCAAGCCCGATTAAACCTATATCCGCCTGTATCATATCGTCCTCCCACTATTACAAATCATTGTTCTCGTTCGCCGCCGCTCTTACCTGTCCTCTTACCTGTCCGTTTGTTCAGCGTTTGACCCGAGCGTTGCCCTTATATATGATCCACACCTGTTCCTCATCGGCGGGAGTGGCGTAGTCATTCAATCCCGTCGCGGCCAGAGCGCCGCTGGCCCAGCCGAAGCGCAGGCATTTTTCCGGCTCCCAGCCCTTGTAAATACCGTACAGCAGCCCGCCGGTGAAACCGTCGCCGCCGCCGATACGGTCGAGCACAGCGATGGCCCGGGGTTCCTCTACCGTCAGCTGGCCGTCGGCGTATAAAATCGCGCCCCACAGATGCTCGTTGGCGGAAATTACCTCCCGCAGGGTAGTCGCGAAGTACCGCGCTCGCGGATATGCCCGGCGAGCCTCGTCGATCATGCCTTTGAACTCCTCAATTTGGGCGATCAGATGCTTGCCCCCCGACGCCGGCCCTTTGATGCCCAAAGCGAGCTGAAAATCCTCCTCGTTGCCGATCAGGATATCGGCCCGCTGGGCGATTTGATGAAAACTCGCGGCCAGCGCCGTCTCCCGGCCTGCCCAGAAGGACGCGCGGTAATTGAGATCAAAGCTGACTAAGGTGCCATATTGCTTCGCCGCTTCCGCCAGGCCGACGCAAAAATCGGCGGTCTCGGGGGAAAGCGCCGCGATCAGCCCGGAAATATGCAATATGCCCACACCCTCGGCGCCCAAGATACGGGGAAGATCAAATTCCTCCAGACACAGGGTTCGCCCCACCTCACCCGCTCTGTCGTTCCAGACCCGGGGCCCCCGGGGGCCATAGCCGGAGTCGGCGATATTGAATTGGTGCCGATAGCCCCAAGGCCCGCCCTGGGGGACGGCCGCTCCCTCACAGCGTATGTTGCGCTCCCGCAACTCACCGCGGATAAAGGCCGCCATGGGGCTGCCCTCCACAAATTTTGTGAGGGCCAGGCACTCAGGCCCCAACGAGGCGGTAATGTTCAGCACATTAGTCTCCGCGCTGGTGGCTTGCAGGCTATAGTTCTTGGATATGTGCGCCGGCTGCCTGTCAGCGGGCGTAATACGTACGCCCATACTGGTCGGGCAAGCGATGGCGTAATGTTTTGTTTTCATCCGCGTTCCCTCCCTTAGAACCCTATTTACCACTCACTACTCACTACTCACTACTCACTACTCACTGTCTACTCACTACTCACTGTCTGCTTACTACTCAATCTCCGCTATTTTGACCGGCCTGTGCTCCGCCAGGGATTTCTTGCAGGCCAGGGCCAGCCGGATCGACACGCGTCCCGCCTCCAGGTCGGCCTCCGGCTCGCTGTCCGCCGCCACGCACTGGAAGAAAGACTGAATTTCCGCCTGATAAGCGGCCATATACCGTTCCAGGAAAAACCACAGCGGTTTTTCCCCGACCACGCCGTCCCTAGTGGAGATGACGGCGGTTGAGGGCGCGTCGTTGGCGTTTTGGGCGCTGCCCAGGGAGCCGAAAACCTCGGCCCGCTGGTCGTAGCCGTAAACCGCCTGGCGGGAGTTGTCAATCAGCGCCAGCGCCCCGTTGTCCAGCACAGCCGAGACGGTGGCGGAATCAACGTCCCCCGCCTCGCCAATGGCGGGGTCGATGAGCACAGCGCCCTGGGCGTATACTTCCACCACCTCCCGGCCGGAGAGATAACGCAGCATATCCAGGTCGTGGATCATCATGTCGATAAAAATACCGCCGGAAGCCTTGACATAACCGGCGGGCGGCGGCTCCGGATCCCGGGAACTGATCCGGACAAATTGCAGCTCGCCTATTTTCCCAGCCAGCACAGCCTGGCGCAGCGAGCGGTAATTGTGGTCAAAGCGACGGTTAAACCCCACCTGATATTTGAGCTTTTTGGGTGATGAGCGCAACGCCTCGGCCACCTCGTCAATCCGGGCCAGCGTCTGGTCAACGGGCTTTTCGCAGAAAACATGCTTGCCCGCCTTGATGGCCTCCAGGGAAATCGAGGCGTGGGTGTCGGTAGATGAACAAATAAGCACCGCCTCCACCCGGGGATCCGTCAGAATCTGCCGGTAGTCTTTGTAAATCCCCTCAATGCCCACGCCGCCGGCCCACGCCGCCGCCTGGTCGGTGAGATAAGGATCGGCGATGGCCAGGATTTTAGCGTCAGGCACGCCGGAGAGAATGCTTCTGGCGTGTACCTGCCCGATGCGTCCGGCGCCGATAATGCCTACATTAATCATCGATTTTTCTCCCCTTTTCGGTCTGCTCTTTTTGGTCTCCTTTTTTCAGTCCGCTCTTTTGGCGTCGCCGCCCGCGACCGCCGCCCTCAGGCTCTCACCGTAGCGGGCCAGCACATGCTCCCGGGTGGGCAGGCATTTGGCCTCCAGGGCGAAGGTGCCCTGATACCCCGCCGCCAGCAGCGACTCTGACAGGGCGCCAAAGTCGATGCCGCCCTCCCCGGGCAGCAAGCGTCCCCTGTCCGCGAGATGTACGTTGGTCAGGTATGGCAGCGCGGCTCTGGCGGCGGCCAGCGGGTCGCCGTCCTCCAGATCGGAATGGTAGGTGTCATACAAGATCCCCAGCCCGGGGGGATTGCCCATGCCGCGGATAAAGGCGACGGTTTGCCAGACGTTGGTTAAGAGAGAAACCTCCCCGCGATTGATAGGCTCGATTTGCAGACTCACGCCCTCGTTGGCCGCCGCCTGGCAGAGCGGGCGGAGCGCCGCCGCCAGCAGCTCCTCCGTCCCGGAATCCTCGTCAAAGCCGCCGCGGATCAGCCCGATGGTGACATGAGGCCGCCCGATTTTAGCGGACAGCCGGATGTGCTCAAGCACCGTGGCGGACGCGCGTTGGCGGGCGCCCGGATCTAAGGCGGTCAAAAACTGTCCGTCCAGACCGCAGATCTGCCCCGTGGAGAGGGTGGTGACGGTCAGGCCGCGTCGCTCCGCCTCCGTCACTACCGCCGCCCCGTCCACCTCCTTGGGATAGGCCACGGCCAGCTCTATGCCTGTCAGGCCGTGTCTGGCCACATCACCAAAAGCCTCCCGCCAGCCGGCGGCCGGGTAAGGCGAATAGACGGTATCAAATTGCAGGGGTACTGTTTGCGCTAAGATTGGCATAGCCGCCCTCCCGCCGGCGAGGGTCGGGGCGACCCGACCCCCGCTCAAAAACTCAGTCGTAATACTCAGTCCAAAGCCCCAGCCAAAAACTCAGTCATAATGCTCGGTCGTAATACTCAGTCGTAATACTCAGTCGTAATACTCAGTCGATGAAAATGCCCCGCCGGGGCAACTCATGTATGCTTTTCCACCCCTCGCTGAGCGGTTCCCGCAGACATGGCTCTATCTCCGCCGCCGGGCGGAAGGAGAACTTAGACGGATCGGGTACCTTGCCGGCGGGATATTTCTCGTAAATATCCTCGCACATCAGGGTCAGGTACTCGCAGATCGCCGCGACAGCGCGCTTGACCCGGCGAGGCTCGCCCCGGCTGGGCTTGCCCACGACGCCCTCGGGAGTGCCGAAGCGCTCAATCCAGGCGTTGCCCTCCATCTCCTGCCAGCGATTGGGGCGGTGGAAGGAATCCACGGAGCCGTCAAAGAAACCGTCCTGCAAAAAGCCGAAATTCACCGGCGTCGCGTCCACGCAGACGCTCATGTCCACCATCTCGGGGAACATCAGGAGCGCCGCGCTGGTTTCCGCCTCATCGGCGTGGACAAAGGGCGTGGAGACAAAATCCGGCCGCTCGTCGCCCAGGGGATAGAAGAACTCCCGCACGGCCCGGTGCCACTCGACGACACAGGCGAAGGCGGGGAGCTGGTAGCGCTTGAAGAACTCCATGATCGAGCTTTCCAGCATCCAGTCCTGCCCGTGGTTGTTGACCAGGATGATCTTGCGGAAACCGTCGTCCCACAAACCCGCCATAACGTCGCACAGCAGATTGATAATGGTATTTTCGGAGATCATGACGGTGCCGGGCATACCGACGTGATGGTAGGGATGCCCGCCGTAGTTGAGGGGCGGGAACGCCAGCGTGACCTCATGGCCGAGCTTGGCGGTTTTCCGGCGGACGGCCTCGCAGATAAATTGCACCATGAAGGTATCCAGCCCGGTACAGTTGTGGGCGCCGTGATTCTCGGTGCAGCCGATAGGCACCAGAACGATGTCGTTCTTGCGTCGTTTCTCAATCACCTTCGCCCGAGGCGTGTTTTGGATATAGCAGCCGGCCTTGCCCATCTCGCTGGGGGTACCGATGCCGTAGTCGTCCAGGATTTTCTGAATCTCGGCCTCGGACGCGTCCCAGAGCCGCTTTTTCATTTGGCCGACCTTGCTGTCCTCGAAAAAAATATTGGGATAATCGGTGGTCAGATAATTTTTGTAAGCCATATTATACCTCCTATATACTACACATTACACATATACTACACATTACAAAGGTCATTTTACAAAGGTCATTTTCGCGCCGCGTCGCGCTACATCACACAGGTTATTTTCATGTTCGCGCGATCGGTTTGCAGGGCCAGGATATTCTCGGGCACCTCGTCCAGCTTGATTTGCTTGGTGATCATGGGCAGCATATCCATGCCGGCCGCCATGCTCTCAATGACCCGGGGGAAGGTGCCGTGGCCGCTGTGTCCCTGGGCGCCGATGATCCTGGCGCGGCGCACCTGCAAGACCTCGCCGGTAACCGGCATCTTCGCCTCGGCCCTGGCCACCACGACCACGGTCGAGTTCAGCGTGCGGCCCTCCCAAATGGCCTGCTCAATGCCCGGATACACAACGGTGGGCAGCCCGGTGGCCTCCAGATACAGGCTGGCGCCCATGCCGTCGGTCAGGCGCAGCACCTCGGCGGTGAAATCGACCTTGCTGGGGTCAATGACATAATCCGCGCCCATCCTCTTCGCCAGAGCGGCCCGCTCAGGCTGCGGCTCCGAGACGATGACGGTGGCGCCGCCCATGGTCTTCAGCTCCCGACAGGCGGCCAGCCCTACCGGGCCTGTGCCGCAGATGACCACATTGTCGCCGGGGCGTATGCCGCCGCCCCGCTCAATCACGGCGTTGTAGCCGACGCTGCAAGGCTCCACCAGAGAGCCGGCCAGGAAAATATCCTTCTCATCCTTATAACGCCGGCGCAGCGGCTCCAGGCTCCAGAGGCAGCGGTCGGGCAGCACGATGTACTCGCAGAACGCGCCGTTGACGTTGAAGCCAATCTCATCCAGCCGCTCGCAGTGGTTGGGCCAGCCGTCGGCGCAGGGCTTGCAGGAACCGCACCAGAGCATTTCCTCGGCGCAGACCAACTCACCGCCCTTGAAGGGCCGGTTGGTGGCCTTGTCCTTGGCGCCGGGGCCGCCCTTGACGACGACGCCGGACAACTCATGCCCCAGGATACAGGGGAAACCCGTCAGGCCGGGATAGAAGATATAGCCGTCAGCGTTGGTTTGCGCCATATGAACGTCGGAACCGCAGATGCCGCAGACCTTTACCTGGATCAGCACCTGCCCGGGGCCTGGCTCGGGGATGTCGTACTCGTCAATCGTCAGGTAGGGATTCCGCCATACCTGGCTACCCAAATAAGTTTGCACCCGATCGATGTCCTTGGAGCCTAGTTTGAACCCGGGCTTGGGATCCCATGTCGCGTGAAGGGTCACGCCCCGCATTTTACCTGTCATTTTTGTGCCTCCTTCAATATTTTTTCGGTGATTTTTTTACAGATGACTTTTGTCAATGAGAGATATTACTCACCCCTGAGGGATTGGCCCGTAATTTGTGTGATATGCCGTCCGATATGCCGATATAGCGCTTGGGCGTAAGCTTCCCGCTCCCCTCGCCACAAGGCGAACAAAGCCGCTTTGAGGGCGGGATCTTGCAGTATGAAGCCGTAAGTGATATGGATCAGCTGCCGGGCGTCGTCTTGATCGAATAATGAGGGCAGCTGCCCGTCGGCCAGGGAGTCGAGAGCCGGGATCCGCGCCGGATTGGCGTCCACATGGTAGTACTGACTCGCCCGCTCAAAGGTGGCCAGCGCGTAGGCGTGAACCTTACGGTAGAGGGCCGGGTCGACTTGGGCGCAAACCCGCATGGCTTCCAGCCAGCTGGTGCCGGCGGTCTTTAAGTGAAAGCGCTGGCAGTGCCGGGCGATAATAGGCAAGACGGCGAATTTGTCGGAGCCGGAATGGATGGAAAGCTTATAGCCGTAGGCATTGGCGATAGCCGCGTGCTCGATCAGCTCCCGCTCGAACTGGGCTATATCGCCCCGGTAATCCACGCCTTTTTGGAATTCCCCGCAGAAGCGGGGGGCGAGGGAGACAAAGCGCGCGCCAGCGTTGATCAGGGACTCGGCCACATAACGGTGCTGGGCTGGGGTCGTGGGTGTGTCGGTCTCGTCAATGGAAAGCTCCAGCTCGGCGGGGCGCCGCCCGTCGGCGAAAAACTCCTGCCACACCTGTAGACAAAATTTCACGGCGTCG
>JAISDE010000010.1 GCA_031265035.1 Peptococcaceae bacterium
GCCGGGGGAGGATACTGAGCTGGAACCGGGGCCAGAGCCGGGAGTTGGTACTGATCCCGAGCGAAATCCCGGCGACGGTACCGGCGGCGATGCTGATGCTGGGCCGAATATAGATCCCGGGCAGCCGAATCAGGACTACGAGGGCGCTGGCGATCGGGATCGGGATAGGGGCGATAATAGGCCCGACTACGATGATCCGCCATTCGTCGCGGCGGCGGCGGACGGCGCTGACGCGCCTGCCGCGGTGCCGCCGGCGGTGCCCGTCACTGTGCCCGGGGCGCCTGGGGCGACCGCGACGCCGCCTGAGCCGCCAGCCGGCTTGGCGGCGCCCCTAGCGCCCGCCGCTCCCGCCGGCGGCGCCGGCGCGCCTGCCGTCCCCGTCACCGGCACCGGCGATCTGGACGGGCTGCCGCTGGACGCCGACGGCCTCCACTACTTCACGCTGGACGGTAGCGGCGCTCCTTTTGAGGCGCGAATTGACATCCCCCTGGCTGAGTACGAGAGCATGTCTTTTGACGGGGAGTTGTGGGCGCTGGGGACGGACTACCAGATCCGGGAGGGCAGCACGATCCTGGTGATCCCGGCGGCCCGGCTGGTCGGCCTCCCCTACGGCAGACATGAGATAGCCGCCGGCTTCACCGGCGGCAGGACAGTGACCTTCGCCTTCGATCTGCGGGACGCCGCCGGGCCGGCTGGCGTAGGCGCGGATGCTGGCGCTGGCGGCGCCAGGGCGCCGACCACCAGCCCGGCCCCGTCGCCGCCCGTCGAGGACGGGCAGGCCGGCGGCAGCGCCGGCCTCATAGCCGCGCTTATCGCCGCCGCCGCGCTGGCCGCGGCCCTGCTGCTGGGGGCGGCGCTATACACCCGCGCCCGCCGCCGGGCCAGCTGAGGCGGGACGAAAAGTAGGTAATGAGCTATTCATTATACCGTTTCGCGAGCGGCGATGAACTCGTCGATGTTCGACACGATGTATCGGTCGCCAAAGGAATGGAGAACATCATAAAAGGATGTTAGGTAATCAAGAACTACGCATTTGCTCCCTTTATTCAGCCAGAGCTACCAAGTCTATAATTTTAGAAAGTTCGACGGGAGTATAGTCCCAACGCTCGACACACACGCAGGCGGCAGATTTCATCACGGTCTTGTACAGGTTTGTGCCATGCACATGGCCATAGATAAAGAAAAACGGAGTGGCGTCGTTGAAGTAAGTTGGCGGCTCATGCCGCAAGACGAAATATCCATTGATGATTATCGGGTACTTGCTCACTTCATCAAACCCGGCGTCTCGACACCATTGGTTGCTGTGGCCTCTATCGTGGTTACCGATTATAAGTGTCTTGCGTCCGTTTAGCTGTGAGATTATCGCCGTCATTTTTTCCTTGCCGTAGATTCCTACATCGCCCAAGTGGAACACCCGGTCGTCCTTGGCTACCACGTTGTTCCACCGCTTGATAATTTCACTGTCCATAAGCTCTGTTGTCCCGCGTTCCAGATAGTCGGGGTTCTGGAAGGGGCGGTTCTCATATTTCAGGATGTTTGTATGCCCAAAGTGGGTGTCGGCGGTCAGCCAGGTTCTCGTACTCATCAGATTCGCCCCCTCACTCTATTCTATGCCCTTGTCATGACTGTTTCGCCGCGGATCGCTGCCCAGCTATAGTATTACCTCTCTCTAGCGACAAAAGGGATTCTTGCCGGGATCAGGGCTTATTATAATTATATAAAGTTAAAATGTAAATAGTGAGTAAATAGTGAGGTTAAAATATACGCGCAAAACCCTTGACCTCCTTGACCTCATAGCGTGAAAACGCTATAATATAGTTAGAATATTGCGATGAAAGGAGCGTTGTCGTATGCAGATCAAACCGTCCGCGGCAATCAGGCAGAACTATAACGAGATAGCGACCCTGTGCCGTATGACAAAGGAGCCGGTTTTTCTTACGAAAAACGGCGAGGGCGACCTTGTCGTGATGGACATGGACACCTATACCCGCCGGGAAAAGATGCTGAGATTGCGAGAAGATCTCTTGGCCGTTGAGGAAGACCGCGCGGTCGGTCGGTTGGGCGTTACGCCGGATGAGTTGGAGAGTTATCTGGATACTGTCATCAGCGGGGCGGAGCATGAAGCGGTATAAAGTAATCGTTTCCGACCGCGCCAAGACAATGCTCGGCGCGCATGTAAAGTTTATAGCGCGGGTAAGCCCATCCGCCGCCCGTGATACAAAGGCTAAGTTGCTTGCCGCTATACGGTCACTTTCGGATATGCCGGAACGGTTCCCGTTTCTCGACGAGGAAGCTGTTCCCCGAGGGAAATATCACAAAATGTTTGTGGAACAGTGGTATCTGCTCCTGTATCAAATCAAGGATCAGACAGTTTACGTGGATTATATTGCAGATTGCCGGCAGGACTACGGTTGGCTGATCCGTGCGTAAAAACATTATGTCCTTCTAACAAAGGTGCTAAAAATAAAAAGGTACTTCTGAAAAGCACTTCTGAAAAGCCGCGAAAAAAATACTTGCCTTTTTTCGCGGCTGCGTTATATAATTGGGCTGTTAGATTTTGTTTATTTCATGGCGCTGAATGACAGGTATTGTTTAGGTATCGCGAATAGATATCGCGAAGCGGCGGTAAATTTTGACCGTATATTTTAAAAGACCCCTCAACTGTGCGGAGTAGTATACCTTACCGCACCGCGTGATCCCCAGGCCGCGAAGCTAATGTCTCCGAGGTTTTTTTGTGTCATTTTATGGCATTTAACCCCAGTGAGAATGGGTATACTTTTTTGCACAAAAGTGATTTTCGCCTGGTTTCCTATTAGCAGTAACATACGGAACTTAAACGCAGAAATTGAACGCAGACGAGGGGGAACGGCACAGTGAGAGCAAATGTGGCGCCAAAGGGCGCGGGCACCGGTCTGAGGGCGAAAGGACGGGAACGTCTCGGCAGGAGCGCCCTAGCGATTTTTCTGGCGCTCTGCCTGCCGCTGGCCGCCATACCGCCAAGCGCCTTTCCGGCGCTGGCGGCGGGCGAGGCATACGACGTGGTAGCGGGGCAGGGCGACGAAGTAGGGCAAGGCAGCGAGGCGGCGGGCGAAGGGACAGTAGAACAGAGTAGCGAGGCGGTAGACGAGGTTGAGCCAGGCCCAGACGCCGAGCCAGAGCTGGGGGACGAGGTTGAGCCACAACCAGATGCCGAACCCGATCCGGAAGGCGAAATTGAAGCTGAGCCAGCCGCCGACGTAGCGT
>JAISDE010000115.1 GCA_031265035.1 Peptococcaceae bacterium
GAGACGGTTACGGATATCGAATTTAACTCCCTGAATATCGTTAGAGACGCGTTTCATGGTGAATGGAATTATTCCATTTTACCACAAAAAACTAAAGTTATTTAGTAACAGTTCCTAAGGTAGTGGAGATGGGGACGGATCAAACCAAATGGTACCCCACGTTCAAAGATTATTGCGAGCAGGATTATGATTTGATTCTCACTGTCTCAGCGCCGATTAACGACGTGCTGACGGAGATCGCGGCGGAATATCCGGGGCAAAAATTTATGAACGTCGCTTGCGGCGCGGAGATGGAAGTGCCGGAGAATGTGTATGTAATGGAATCCGACATGGGAGAAATGGGCTATTTGGCCGGTGTGGCCGCCGCGCTGAAGGTCGGGGAATTAGGCGAGAACAAGATCGGTTTTATCGGCGGTATGGATATTCCGGATATCAATCAATTTCTGATCGGATACATTGATGGCGCGCGGTATATCAATCCCGATATCAAAGTGGCTTACGCCTTCGTCGGTGATTTCGCCGATCCCAGCAAGGCCAAAGAAACCGCCCTGGTCATGTACGCGGATATTCCCGTGATTTATCAGGCGGCCGGCGGCTCGGGACTGGGCGTGTTCAGCGCCGCGAAAGAGTTGACCCAAAGAGGCAAGCCCAGGTTCGCCATCGGCGTGGATTCTGACCAGGCCATGGAATTGAAAGACAGTGATCCGGAAGCGGCCAATTTGATTATTACCTCCACCGTCAAGCAGATTTCCGAAAGCACCTTAAACGCGGTCGCCCGATATCTCCAAAATGAGGTGGCCTGGGGTGTCCAGGATCGAAACGGGCTGAGGGACAAAGCGATCTCTCTCTCCAAGAATGAGTTTTACGAGAAATTACTCAGCGCCGAGGATCGTCAGGTAGTGGAGGAAGTAGAAGCCAAACTCATTGCCGGTGAGATCGCGCCGCAAAAGAACAAAGGCTTATCCGCGCAGGAAATCGCCGCCATCAGGGACAGCGCGCGGCCGTAAGCGGAGGACGGCAGAGCGATGAGCAAAAAGATATTGGTTATCGGTAGCCTGAATATGGATTTAGTGACAGAGGCGCGCGAGCTACCCGCTCCCGGGGAGACGGTGTTGGGCCGTAGTCTCTCTTATATCCCCGGGGGCAAAGGCGCCAACCAGGCGGTGGCGGCGGCGAAGCTCGGCGCGAGGGTATCCATGTTGGGACGCGTTGGCGCGGATGATTTTGCCGCCCGGCTGATCGACAACCTGCGCGGGGCGGGCGTAAATACGGAAAACATAAAGGGCTGCGCCGGGGTAAATACCGGCGCGGCCCTGATTTGCGTCGACGCGCGGGGGGAAAACAGCATTGTGGTTATCGCTGGGGCGAATGAGAAATGCGACGAGGCGTTTTTAAAGGAGAACAGCGCTTTGTTCGAAAATTACGATTACATTATGCTGCAGCTGGAAATTCCCCTCGGGGCGGTGGGTTACGCGATCAATAAAACGGCGGGGCTGGGCAAGACCATCGTGCTGAATCACGCGCCGATGACAGTTGAGCTTGACGAGGAGCTGCTAGCCAAAGTGAGTTACCTCACGCCCAACGAGAATGAGCTGGCGCGGCTTTATAAAAGGCTGTTCCCGGCGGACGGGCGGCGCCTGGCCGGCGACAACGTTGAAATGGCGCGAGTCCTCGCGGAGCGTTTGGGCATAAAAATCGCGGTTACGCTAGGCGCGGCTGGCGCCGTGCTGACAGATGGAAAAAATTCGACCCATTTCAAGGGTAGGCAGGTGGATGTCGTAGACACCACGGCCGCCGGCGACTGTTTTAACGCGGCTTTTGTCGCCGCTCTGGCGAGTGGGAAGACCGAGCCGGAGGCGATGGGATTCGCTAACGCCGCCGCCGCGATCGCTGTAACAAGAAAGGGCGCGCAAACCTCTCTGCCCAGCCTGGCGGAGGTAGATTTTACGTACCGTAATACGTAATCTTAATACTTCATTTTAATACTTAACCGTAATAGGCCCGGCAGTTGTTGACCAGATCGGTAAACATGTTGATCATGGCTTTGTTGGCCTTGATCCGGTAATAGGTCTGGATCTGGTCGATCACCCGCCGGGGATCCTCCGTCAGGTTGTAACCGCAAAACAAGGCCCGCAGGCTGTCGTCCGGAAAGGCGCTGAACCTGGAAAACCAGCAGTCCTCGATTTGCCCGCTGGCGGCGTTGACCTTGGCGAACACCGTCATCTGGTGAGAAAGCGAGTTGCCCAGACGCTGGGAAAGATAGGTGGTACCGCAAAAATAATCGTAATGCACCGGCGGTATCCGCACCGCCGCCGATCCCGCCGCCGGCAGCCGGACAGCCGGCCAATACCGCCGCAGGGCAGACAGCAGATTGTCGCGCAAATCCCGCAGCGCCTCAATCAGCAGCTGGCTGGACGGGAAATGCAGCGTCGCCTTGATCCGCCGCCCGTAATAATCCAGGCCGGCGTAAATGGGGTTGCCGATAAAGATCCGCTCCAGCTCTTTGTCAATCAGCGGGTTGTAAATAGGGGTATGAGCGCCGGTAATGCGCCAGCTGGTCAGGTTCAGGGTCATGGCGATGGGCGCCCATCGCGGCGCGGCCGGATCCGGTCTCTCGGGGAAATCCGTATAGCCGCAAACCAAGATCTCAGGTGGGATCACATCTGTCGCTTTACTTGCCATCGCGTTTCCCACAGCCGCCCGCCTCCCCCTCTGGGAAAGCCCGCCCCGGGCCGTCGCCGTCGGGAAGGCGGGCGCCGTCTTTATCTTTGTCTTTATCTTTATCTTTGTCGCTGTCGCTGTCGCTGTCGCCGTCGCTGTCCCTTTTGGAGCGCCGGGTCGTTATATAGCGATTGTACAAGGATTGAAACGCCTGCAGCAGCGTATTTTTGGTAATGCTGTGCACCCGCTCGTCGATCTCCCTGGCGAAGCCCTCATACCCGCTGTCCAGGGATTTGCCCACAAAGATATTGGCGATAAACTCCTTGTGTATGCCGCTGTAAATCGGCACATCACAATTTTTGATCATGCCGTCGGCCAGATCAATCTCCATGATAATCGTCAAATACCTGTGGCGGCTCAAATCCGTCTTTTCCGGCAGCAAAGCCATACCGCTGAATAAATAGGATTTTTGGCCGGCGGCCATAACAAGTTCCTCCCGGTATCCCGCTCAACTACAATAGCTGCGGTAGTTGCGATAATAGCTGCGACAGCTGCGATAATAGCTACAATATACATGATTTTTCCCGCCGCCGTCAAGGGCGGACATTATTTTTTTACCCTATTTTTTTAACGGGGCGGCGGCGGCGTTTTTGCCAAAAATCAGGCTGAGCGCCACCGTGGAGATCAGGGCGGTCAACACGGCGGCGTAAGTATCAGTAAAAGCGTCCGAGATGGGATAGTGGCCGGTGCTGGTCTTGATCACCACCCAGACGACGGCGACAGCGCCGGTGAGCAGCATACTCCAGCAAGCGCCTTTCTCGCTGGCGCCCTTCCAGTAGATGCCCAGCAGCACCACCACAAACAGCGCTCCCCGCAGGGAATAAGCGGAATACACGATATCCAGCACCTTGCTGGCGTCCACCAGAGCGATAGCGGCGATGGCGCAGACAACCCCGGACAAAGCGGTGGTGAGCCGGGAAACCCTGAGCACCTTGGCGTCGCTGGCCGCCGGCCGCCAGATCCGCTGATACAGATCCTTGGTGACCATGGTGCCCGCCGCCAGGATAATCGGGGAGATAGTGGAAAGAATAGCCGCCAAAATAGAGGCCAGCACCAGGCCGCCCACAATATTCGGCAGGTTCATCATCAGCGTGGGCAAGGCCAGCTTGCCGTCCGTCACATTGACGCCGGCGGTGTTCAGCAGGGCGCCGTTGTGGGACATCACCTTGGCGACCATGCCCAGCATAGCGGTGAACACGCCAAAAGGAGCGGTCACCAGCGCGGTGATGACGCAGGCCACCTTGGCCGTGGGCACATCCTTGGCCGCCAGCACCGGCTGGATGCCGGCCTGGGCCGTACAGGCCCCCAGCAGCGAGGCGATGATCCAGGAGCTGACCCGGGGCATCCCGATGGTAAACATATTGAAATATTTAGTGCCGTCTCGCATCGCCTCGGGAGCGGCCTCCACGGCGGCGATGCCTTGGGTGAAGCCGCCCCAACCGCCTACCTTCGCCAGGGCGAAAATGATGGCGAGGATAACGCCGCCGTACATGACCAGCAGGTGCATCCTGTTGGTGGAGGCCACCGCGTTCATGCCGCCGGCCAGCGTGTAGACGATAAAAATAATGGCGAAAACAATCACCGTGGCGGAAAAGTCAAAGCCCATCAGCGACTCGCCCAGCTTGCCGGCGGCGATCATTTGGGAAAGCCCCACCGCCAGCATCACGATAGTTAGCAATACGCTGGAAACCGCGCGGGCATTGACGCCAAAAAATTTCTCGATGATCCCCGGCACGGTCACGCTATTCAGGCTGCGATACAGCTTGGCGAACAAAAGCGCCAGAAACATGACGCCGATCCCGTTGGCGATGGTGTACCAGGAGCCGGACAGGCCATAAGAGAAGCCGTACTCCGAGACGCCGGTAGTGGCCGTGCCGCCCAACCACTCGCCGGCCGAGGCGCAGACGATCGCGGCGATCCCCATCTCAGCGCCGTGAAAGGAGTCGGAGGATTTGGCTTTTTTACCTGAATATACCCCAATCAATACCGTTAGAATAAAATAAATCACAATGATTACCAATTGCACAGAAATCATTTTTATCTGCCTCTTTTCGATGGTATTATAAGTTTTTCTTTTCTCGCGATTGGCCAAGCCGGCGGTTTGTTCTAATCCTCACACCCTTTCCCCCGCGCCGGCGCCAATCCGCCACTCACCGGTAAGACAACAAAAAAAGTGAGTCTATTCCTAGAATCGGCTGACGCCAGCATCCAAAACAGACTCACTAAATCTGCGACAACATAAGGATCGCCGCCAAAAGCAAGCTATCACAACTCAAATTAGCACGTAACCGCCCGAATGTCAAGGCAAAATTATTAGGTTAGCAAAAGGCTAATAGGAGTCTGGCGAAAACAGGGCAAATATATAGTGAAAACAGGCGGAGCCTGAAATCCTCGCGTAGCAAGGTTTTCAGGCTCCGCCTGTTTAATGAGGTATGGATTCCGGGATCTTGAAACAAGTATAGATTTTA
>JAISDE010000122.1 GCA_031265035.1 Peptococcaceae bacterium
TTCTCCCCGCAGGCCCGTAGGCGCAGGCCGTAGCGGGTCTTGTACAAAACGTACCAGGCGATCAGCGCCACCGCCAAAATCGCGATCTCGAAAGGATACATATTCTTAAAGAGGCCGCCCAGCACGGGAATACTGGACAGGCCGGGCACCGTAAACCGGGTGGAGACGCCGATCTGGAATTTGTTGGACGCGTCGCCGGTGATCGCCCCGTTGACCACGCTGGTCAGGAAGGTAGTCAGCGCCATGGCCAGGGTATTGACCACCACGCCGCTGATCACTTGCTGCGCCCGGAATTTTACGCAGAGGGCGGCGTGAATCAGGGAAAAGGCCAAACCGCCGACCATGGAGGCCGCCATCGCTATGTAAATCAGGTAAGGCGAGCCGCCGCCCAGATACATGCCGCAAAATACCACCGTCAGCGCGCCCACAAAGGCGCCGAAGCCCTGCAACCCTTCCAGGGCCAGCATGGTCACGCCGCTGCGCTCGCAATAGATGCCGCCGATGGCCATGATCAGCAGCGGCAAGGCGAAAGACAGCCCGTCGATCATAACTGTATCCATCAGGCGTTCCCCCTTTCCGAGGCGGCGGCCAGCTTGGCTTCCTCCTCCGCCAGCTTTTCCCGCCGCCGGCGGGCCTGGTAGC
This sequence comes from Peptococcaceae bacterium, assembly GCA_031265035.1. Classification (GTDB taxonomy): domain Bacteria; phylum Bacillota; class Peptococcia; order DRI-13; family UBA5745; genus JAISDE01. The sequence goes on from JAISDE010000122.1 coordinate 643, forward strand.
GGATATAGGTGCCGCAGGCGCTGAATAGCAGCAGGATGCCGGTGATCACCGAGGCGATCTCCTTGGGCACGCCCACGGTAGAACTCATATAGATGCTGCCTTTTTGAAAGATCGTGATCAGCCCCGAGGCGAAAATCGAGGCCACCGGGCTGGAGTTGCCCAGCAAGGAGACGGCGATGGCGTCATAGCCTAGGCTGGCCAGCTCCTTGGGCACGATGCTGTTGTAATAACCCAAATAATAAGTCACCCCGGCCAGCCCGGCCAGCAGGCCGGAAATCAGCATCCCCAGCACAATGCTTCGCCCTACCCGGATCCCGGCGTATTGGGCCGCGTCCCGATTCAGGCCCACCGCCTTCAACTCAAAGCCGACGGTAGTCCGATCCAGCAGAAACCGGACGATAAACACCCCCGCCAGGGCGATCAGGATCCCCAGGGGGATAGTGGGCCGCAGGCTGCCCGCCGCGATCCCGGTGATGGTCAGGCGGGAGGCCGTAGAGCAGACCCTGGCGGAGCGGGTGATGATATCCCGGTAATAGGTGTTGATATAAAAGCCCGTGATATAACTGGTGATATAGTTGAACATGATGGTGGAAACTACCTCATGGATGTTGAAGCGGTATTTCAGGAACCCCACCAAGGCCCCCATGGCGGCGCCCACCGCCGCGCCGATCAGGATCACCAGGGGCTTGGCGATGAAGGAGCCGAGATCGCTGTAGCCCACCAATACTGTGGCGATAAACCCGGACGCCAGCATCTGGCCGGCGATGCCGATATTAAACATCCCCGCCTTCATCGACACGATCACGCCCAGGGCCGCCAATAGCATCGGCGCCAGAATGCCCAGAAAAGAGAGCAGGTCGGTTATTATATTTTGACCGCTGGCGTAAGAAGGCTTGATCATAAAGCCGCTGCCCCGCAAAAAAGCGGCCATGGCGGTGAGGGGGCTGCGCCCCAGCGCCAGCAGGAGCAGAGAGGCGGCGATCAGAGTCAGAAAAACAGAGAATAATGGCAGGGCGATGGGGCTGGTGCGGTCGTCGTCCAGTAAGCGCAGGAGGCGTCCCCCCGGGGCTGGCGACTGACGGCGGGCGCCACCGCCACCGCCACCGCCAGACTGGCCCGCCCGGCCCGCCCGGCCCGCCGGCGCTCTTTCCCGGCCCGGCCCGCCGCCGGTTTTTGACGTATCCCGATCCGGCGTACCCCGGCCCGGCGTATCCCGATCCGGCGCTTTTTGGCTCATGCTTTCACCCCCATCATATATTCGCCTACCTCATGGGTGGTCAGCGCGTCAGCCGGCGATATTTTCAGCAGCCGCCCGCTGAAAATGACCCCGATAGTATCCGCCAGATTCATGACCTCGTCCAGCTCAAGGGAGATCAGCAACACCGCCTTGCCTTTATCCCGCTCCGCCAGGATTTGGTTTTGGATATTCTCAATGGCGCCGATATCCAGGCCCCGGGTGGGCTGAACAAAAATCAGTAGCTGGGAGTCCAGGGAGATCTCCCTGGCGATAATAGCCTTTTGCTGATTGCCGCCGCTCATGGAGCGGGTGACGGTTTTGCCTCCCTGCCCGCTGCGGATGTCATATCTGGTGATCAGGCGCTCCGCGAATTGTCGGAAGGTATCCTGGCGCAGCACCCCATTTTCCGAGAAAGGCGGCCGATAATAATTTTTGATCGCCAAATTGTCCGCCAGGCTGAAATCCAGCACGACCCCGTATTTTTGCCGATCCTCCGGGATATAGGCGATACCGGCCTCTGTCCGATGGCGAATATTATCGCCGGTAATATCCTTGCCCAGCAGGCTGATCTTGCCCTGATAGGGCTTGGCCAGGCCGGCCACCGCGTCGGCCAGCTCGATCTGGCCGTTGCCGGAAACACCGGCGATAGCGAAAATTTCCCCGCCCCGGATAGAGAAGGAAACATCCCGCACCACCTCGAACTTGTCCTCGTTGCGCACCGTCAGGCCCTCTACCGCCAAAATAGTCTCCCGAAAATGGGCCGGGGATTTTTCCCTGGTCAGGGAAACCTCCCGCCCCACCATCAAATTGGCCATTTCCTGGGTGGAGGCGTCCGCCACCCGCAGCACCTGTACCAGCTTGCCCCGGCGCAGGATGGCGCAGCGATCGGCGATTTGCTTGATTTCCTCCAGCTTGTGGGTGATCAGGATGATAGTCTTGCCTTTATTGCGCAATTCCCGCATGATATCCAGCAAAAACTCGATTTCCTGCGGCGTCAGCACCGCCGTCGGCTCGTCAAAGATCAGGATTTCCGCTTCCCGGTAAAGCATTTTCAGGATTTCCACCCTTTGCTGGGTGGACACGTTCACCTGCTCGATCCGCAAAGTGGGATCCACTTCCAGCCCATAGGATTTGGACAAGGAGCGGACGCGCTCGTTGACCTCCCGCATCGCCACGTAGGGCAGCAGCCCCCAAGCCCTCTTGATCGGCTCAATCCCCAAAATAATATTTTCCCCAATGGTATAATTGGGCACCAGCTTAAAATGCTGGTGCACCATGCCGATATTGAGCGCCGCCGCCGCGTTGGAGGAAGGCAGGACGACCTTTTTACCCCGGACGAGGATATCGCCCTCGTCCGGCTCGTACATCCCGAAAAGCATACTCATCAGAGTGGATTTACCGGCGCCGTTCTCTCCTAAAAAGGCGAAAATCTCCCCCTTTTTGATACCGACGGAAATATCGTCGTTGGCCACGATGCCGGGGAACCTTTTGGTGATATGCCGCATTTCTACTATATACTCATTGTCGGCGCGCTTATTGTTGGTGGATTCATTGTTGGTGGATTCATTGCCGGCGCGTTCATTGCCTGTGTATTCATCGCCGCGCTCATCGCCGCTAGCTCCCACAGCTTTCATCTCCTTTGCCGCCGGGGTCGTACTAATCTCCCTTTAACTAAAAATAGCTCAGGTTACTCAGGATTTAGTATTACAGCGCCCGCCAGGCGGTATCCAGGGCTATCTCGATCATGTCCCGCAAAGTCTCCTGGCGCTCCCTGGCGTCCAGACCTTCCCCCGTCAGCAGATGATCGGTGATCGTCAGGACGCTCAGGGCTTTTTTGCCGGCCCGGGCCGCCGTCAGGTAAAGGCCGGCCGTCTCCATCTCCAGGGCCAGCAGGCCCATCTGCCGGTAGGCCTGATAGATATCCGGCCGGGTATGGTAAAACACGTCGGAACTAAATACCGGGCCGACTGCCGGGGCGACCCCCTTTTTTTCCTCCGCGACGCTCACCGCGTCCCGTAGCAGGGAGAAGTCCGCCGTAGGCGCCAGGATACCGGGGAAATCATAATGGTCGGCGAAATGGGAATCCGTGCCGGCGGACATGGCGATCACCACATCCCGCAGCTTCAGCTCCGGCGCCAGCCCGCCGGCGGAGCCGATACGAATCACGCTCTCCACCTGATAAAAATGATAAAGCTCGTAAGTATACAGCCCGATGCTGGGTATCCCCATGCCGCTGCCCATGACGGAAAGCCGCTTGCCTTTATAGGCGCCGGTAAAGCCCAGCATATTGCGCACCGTATTGAAGCAAAAAGCGTCCGTCAAAAAAGTCTCCGCCACATATTTGGCCCGCAGGGGATCGCCGGGCATCAGCACGGCCTTGGCGATATCGCCCGCCTGGGCCGAGTTGGCCGCCGACGTCGGGCCGGCGGCGGCGTTGTGAGGGGTAGGCGTATTGGTCAAAAGACAGTCCTCCTTTCCTATAGGACTCGTCAAACAATAAATTGATATTTTTTACCACCCGAAAAAAGGGAAAAGGCGGAACGCGCGGGTTCCGCCTGTATCATTTTACAGACCGGGGAAATTGTCCGGGGTATAACCGTTGAAATTGGCGGCGGGCGTGATATTACCGGCTTTTAACTGCTCGTAAGCGTTTTCCAGGTTGGTCAGGGTATCGTTGGCCAGTTGCTGCCGGCCAGCCGCGCTGACATAGCCGGTGGAATCCGTGGCGGCGCCCAAAAGAGCGTTTTGGCCGGCGAAGGAGCCGTCCTTGATCGCCTGGAGCTGCCGGGCCACATTAGTGTGCATGACTTTCAGCGCCGAGGTCAGCATGATATTTTCCCCGCCCTTGGCGCCGTCGTCGTATTGATCCACGTCGCAGCCAATCAGGTAAACGCCGTTGGCCTCCTTGGCGGCGGTAAACACCCCGTTGCCGGAGGCGCCGGCCGCCACAAACAGCACGTCCACGCCCTGATCAATCAAAGCGGTGCCTACTACCTTGCCTGTACCCTCGTCGGCGAAATCGCCCACATAGTTGCCGCCCACATTGGCGCCGGTAACATCCGTGCCGGCATAAGAAGGCAGCTCCACGCACTGGGCGCTGGTGCCGTAATATTTGTTGGCGTAGTTGACGCCGGACATAAACCCGTATTGGTAGTTCACGTTGGAGGGATAGGCGATGCCGTTGACCACGGCCACTTTGTTGGTCTTGGTCTCCATAGCCGCCGCCAGGCCGGCGAAGAAGCCGCCCTCTTCCTCCTGAAACAGCATGGAATACACATTGGGCAGCTCGATCTCGCTGCCGTCCTCAGCGGTGGGGGCGGTATCAACCAAAATGACCTTCTTGTCGGGATTTTCCTGAGCCAGGGGGCCGACAGGGGAGAACTGGAAGCCGGGCAGCACCAGCACGTCATAATCGGCGATGACATCCGCCACAGCTTGCATCACCTTGCTGACATCAGGCTCCTTTACCGCCGTGACGGTAGCCTCGGGATTGGCGCTGACAAATTCCAAAATGCCATTGTAGCAATCCTGGCCAAAAGAGCCGTCGTCCACGCCGGAGGTGGTCACAATGCCCACTTTCAGGCCGGCCGGGGCGGTGGTCCCGCCACCGCCGCCAGTGGCCGCGCCGCCGGCGGGAGCGCCGCCGCCGCAGGCCGCCAAGCTGAATACCATAGCTAAAGCCAACAATAAGGACAACACTGTTTTCATTTTTCGCATGTTCTCTCTCTCCTTAATTTTCATTGTGAGTGATAACGCCCGAGAATACCGGGCTTCCGGATCAATATATCACAAATTGCCGCGGATTTCCAGTCCGGAAATTGGCCAATTGGCCGGAATCAAAAGAGGAATCAAAAGAGGAATCAAAAGAGGGCGGCCAGGCTTTTCTCATAAGGCGGCCGGCAGATTCCCCCCTCGGTCACGATGCCGGCGATCAGCCGGTGATCGGTCACGTCAAACGCCGGGTTGTAACATTTTACGTCTGAGGGGGCCATAGGCTCCCGGTAAAATTTTTCCCGGATTTCCTCCGGCGGCCGAAGCTCGATCTCAATATTGTCGCCGGTGGGACATCGGAGGTCAATGGTGGAGGTGGGTCCCAGCACATAAAACGGGATGCCGTAATGCTTCGCCAGGATCGCCACGCCGCTGGTGCCGATTTTGTTGGCGGTATCGCCGTTGGCGGCCACCCGGTCGCAGCCGACCAGGCAGGCTTGAATCCAGCCGTTTTTCATGACGATGCTGGCCATATTGTCGCAGATCAGGGTCACGTCGATGCCGGCCCGCCGCAGCTCATAGGATGTCAGCCGGGCGCCTTGCAGGAGCGGCCGGGTCTCGTCGGCGAATACCCGAAAACGCAGCCCTTGCTCCCAGCCCAAAAAAAGCGGCCCCAAAGCCGTGCCATAGCGGGAGGTGGCCAGCGGCCCGGCATTGCAGTGGGTCAGGACGCCGTCGCCGTCCTTGAGCAGCGTCAGGCCGTGCCTGGAGATCGCCGCGCACATGGCGATGTCTTCCTCATGGATCAGCCGGCATTCCGCCTCCAGGGCGGCGAGGATCGCCGGTACCGGCCGCTCCCGTTGGGCCAGTACCACGCCTTCCATGCGGTTCAGCGCCCAGCTTAAATTTACCGCCGTCGGCCTGGCGGAATTGAGATAATCCTTCGCCCGCCGAAAAGCGGCCAAAAAGGCGTCATAGTCCTCGCTCCCGCTTTGGCGGGCCAGACAGTAAACGCAGTAACCGGCGCAAATGCCGATAGCCGGCGCCCCCCGGACTTTCAGGTAATAGATCGCGTCGTACATCTCCTTGGCCGTGGTCAGGGTCAAATATTCTTCCCGGTTGGGCAGCTGTGTTTGATCCAGGATCACCACGCTACCGCCGTCGTCGCTCAAGGCCACGCTTTGAATAGGGTCTGTCTTGCCGGTCACTTCCGTCATATTTTCCTCCTTTTGGCTCCGCTTGGCTCCGCCGCCGCGCCTGAAACTTTAGCCCCATTATATCATTTTTCATTTTGGCCGGCAATTCTCTTTTTACCCCATTAAGTAACCCGTTAAGTAACGTTAAGTAACCCTTGCCTAAAAAGGCACTTCTGAAAATACTTCTGAAAAATTCGCGAAAAAAATACTTGCCTTTTTTCGCGGCCGCGTTGTATAATTGGGCTGTTAGATTTTGTTTATTCCATGGCGCTGAATGACAGGTATTGTTTAGGTATCGCGAATAGATATCGCGAAGCGGCGGTAAATTTTAACCGTGTATTTTAAAAGACTACCTCAACTGTGCGGAGTAGTATACCTTACCGCACCGCGTGATCCCCAGGCTGCGAAGCTAATGTCTCCGCGGTTTTTTTGTGTCATTTTATGGCATTTACCCCAAGTGCGAATGGGTATACTTTTCTGCACAAAAGTGATTTTCGCCTGGTTTCCTATTAGCGATAACATACGGAGCTTAAACGCGGAAATTGAACGCAGACGAGGGGGAACGGCACAGTGAGAGCAAATGTGGCGCCAAAGGGCGCGGGCACCGGTTTGGGGGCGAAAGGACGGGAACGTCTAGGCAGGAGCGCCCTGGCGATTTTTTTAGCGCTCTGCCTGCCGCTGGCCGCCATACCGCCAAGCGCCTTTCCGGCGCTGGCGGCGGGCGGGGAATACGACGTGGCGGCGGGTCAGGGCGATGAAGTAGGGCAAGGCAGCGAGGCGGCGGGCGAGGTTGAGCCAGGCCCAGACGCCGAGCCAGAGCTGGGGGACGAGGTTGAGCCACAACCAGATGCCGAACCCGATCCGGAAGGCGAAATTGAAGCTGAGCCAGCCGCCGACGTAGCGT
>JAISDE010000002.1 GCA_031265035.1 Peptococcaceae bacterium
ATAGCGACGAGCTCTCTCACGATTTATCACCTCGCCGCTATATTCGCCAAAAGATTCAAGAATCCTTTAAACTATTTTTACATAAATGGATTATATTGTATTTCATGAACAGGCCCTGCGTATTGTGGAAAGCTACGCGGACAACTCACATAAGCCCGTCTTTCGACCGGCGCCCGCCTCATTTGTAGTGACTCTGCCGAAGATGGATAATAGCGCCGCGGCGGTTAGGAAGGGCGATATTTCCCGGGAAGAACTTGTGATGAGGGCTATCAGGGAAAAAGGCGAAATCACCCGCAAGGATGTTGAGTTGATTTTAGGGCAATCAAAGTTTGCCGCCATACAATTATTGAATAAACTCCTTGCCGAAGGAGTGATCACAAAAATTGGCTCGGCCAGAGCGATAAAATACCGGCTGTTGACCGAGTAGTTAGAAGTAGAAATAATTTAGTTCCCGGTATCAGGCGACAATTTTCATATAGCGCTCGTTCCCCAGCACCTCCATCATGTAGGCGTAAGGGGACAGCTTGCCGGAGGCGAGCATGGAAAAGACCCGGGGCGAGCAGCCCGACACCAGCGCCGCGCCTTGCTCGTTTTGGGTAACAGGCTGCTGGCGGTTGCGGCTGGCGACATTCCAGAATACGATCCTGGGCAGCGCGTAGCCGTGTCTGGCAAAGAGCTGTTTGGCGTATTCGAAGTTGGCGAGTCCCGCGTCGGCGGCGCAGAGGTCAAACTCCATGTCGGAAATGAAGTAAAGCGTGGTAGGCAGCTCGCTTTGGGGCACGCGGTTTTTGACCGCCGCGTTTAAGACAAGCTCATATACCTTTTGGATGTTGGTATTGGCTGCTTCGTTGAAGCCATGGCAGTAAAGGATTTTGTCCATAATGTCGCCGCCCTTGATCTCCGCGAGCCGCGGCGTCTCCGAAAAGGTGATGAAGTGATTCCGAAACGCGCCGGCGCAGCGCTCGGCAAAATAGACACCCAGCGACAGCGCCACCGCCGCGGGCAGGGGATCCCCGCCGCTATACATGGAGCCGGAGCCGTCGACAACGACCAACGCGTTCTCCCCGTTTGTGAAATCCTCTTGGGCATTCCAAGTGACGTCGATGCCCCGGCGCTGGTCCGCGGGGATACCCTCCTTGAAAAAGGGCGCGATGATCTCGTAAGGCGTCAGCGTACCTGTATGAAGCTTCGCCTCCCCGGCGGACACTTTCTCCATGAACGCCATATAACGTTCCCCGTCGTTGCGGAGAAAGGCTTTGCGGTATTTGTGCATGGCTTTGGAGGGTTGCTTGGCGTAATCGAAGGTGTAGTCCCGCTCCCGCAAATTGTTCTCAATGACGCGGATATGCCCGCGCAGGCGGCTCAGCGTCTTGCGGTAGGCCGCGTCCGTCATCCCGATGGCCCTGGCGATCAGCTTGGCGCTTTTTACCGTCTCGGCGCGGGTGGCGTTGACAGAGGGCAGCCATTTTGCCAGCAGCGATACCTTGCCGCCATTCTCAAGCGCTGCCAGGTCGTTTGCCAGCTGAGTTTTTACGCTGTCTAGCGCCACCTTCTCACAGGGAGTGCCAAGCAGGGGCAGCAAATCGTCGAAGCGTCCGAACTCGGCGATAAAAGGGATGTTCCTGATAGCCGAGCTCGCCTTGTTTTGGGCAAGCCAGCGCAGGATGGTACGGAACACCTGCCTCTCACCTAAGCCCCCCCGGGGATCACGGGCAAAGAACAGCGTTTTCATGGCTAAATCGGGATTTTCAGCGTAGGCCCGCCTAAAACGGCCTGTAACTTCATCGGCGCTCTCCCGGCGCAGCGCGCCGACGGTAGCGAACAGGTCGAGGCAGTCGGAGTATGTGGTCGCGTAGGTAGTGGCGCCATTCTCCGTATAGGCTTTGTTCGCTTCTTTTTTCAGGAATCCCAGCATGAAAATCCCTCCCTCATTAATAATGACAAGACGCCGTTTTGGCCAAATGCGGGGTTCTCACCCGCGATCCCCCGCCTGGCTGTCAGGCGGGTGTCCCTTAGTGAACTAATCTGGTTCTCAAAGTTGCTGTAGGCGTCTTTCAGACAAAGCACAATCTACCTGCCTGTACGATCTCAAGTCGTATGCAACGGTCGCTGTGTGTGCTTTTACGCTGCAATCATAGCGGATCTTTCCCGCTCGATCATGGAAAAAAAGTTGCGAACTCATTCGCGGGGTCAGCGGCTTGTCTGTCCGCGGCTTATCTGCTTGTTGAGCCGTTCTCGTATTTGAGCAATAAAGCTTTCCGGCGCCACGACCCGCAGCATGGGCCCGAAGGACAGGATACGTATAAGCAATTCCGTCGTATCGTCCCGCTCATACTGTAGTGTGACGCGATATCGGCCGTCCTCCAACCGTTCTGTCCGCTTTTCCAGGTCGGAGAAGTGCAGCATCGCCCGTTCCAGCGCGTTTCGCTCATCTTTAAGCTCAAAGGTCAGCGTCTCGATTCTCGGTTGGGGAGGCTGGTATTCCTCCTCGGTATAAGGCTCAAGTAACTCGCAGGATTTAATTCTTGCCAGATTGACGGTCAGCCCGTCGCGGGGGGAGGCGGTGATCAGGCGAAACTTATCGTCCTTTGACGAGTATTCCAGTCGGTAAGGGACGCAGAGCCAGGAGTGATGTGTCCCCAAATGACCGATAAACCGGACGCGAAGTTTCTTTTTTTCCCGCAAGGCTGTCAGGATCGTTTGGAAATGCTTTATATAATCAGAGTCCTCGTAGGGATCACCGTCTGAGTATCGGTCAAAGAAGACAAGCATGTCCTGTGTATACAGCGGCTCAATGTCGTCCAAACCTTCGATGCGGGGAGAAAACAGCTTGATCCGCGGATCGGAGAGCAACGCTTTCAGCCAGCGTTTTTGTAAGGCCGTTAAGGGCATGGTGGGAGCGCGCCTGACAGAGGCGCGGAGAGAATCGTCGAGCAGCGGCCAGTCCTTGCTTCTCAGCGAGGCGGGGATCGTGAGAACGCTCTCCGCGAAGGCTTTTTCCCGCGCGATTTCAGTCACTCTCTTGCCGGAAAGGTTGCCGCTGACAGCCTCTTTGAGTATGGCGGCGACAGCGTTAAAATAGCTGCCGTATACCTCATTGAACAGCATCGGCGTCACCCCCGTACATCTGGCGCATTGCCGTAAGGTCGGCGAAAAACGTGTCGGTCACATAGCTGTCGTCGCACTTTAATTCCGCGATACGTCCGATGAAGGTACGGATCCACGGCAGCATCTCAATGGCGTCATAGACATCGGCTGTGAGCCGGTAAGTGTGGTCGTCTATTTTCTCAACGCGCCCGCCGCGTTTTTCTCGCTCCAGCCGGGAGACGATATATCCTTCACCCTCGTTCACATGAACCGTCATTTCGATGTGATCGATTAAGTATTCGGCGCCGGTAGATACCCCCCAGAGATACCCGCCGAATTTTTCGCAGTAACCGCCGTATTTTTCAGGCTGTTTCTCAACCGAGCCCGGCTTTACAGCCTTGATATTGTCTATCCGAAAGAGTATAGGTTTGAGCTGACGGTACGCGTAACTTAGCAGATACTGCCTGCCCGTCTGCGCGCTCACATATATTTTTGCCGGGAACACGGTGTGCTGCCGGAGATCGCCCCGCCGCGGGCTGCGTACCTGAAGCTCCGCGCGGCGCTTTTCACCCATGATTTCCAGTAAGGCGCAGAGTATTTGGCTGTCCAACGCGTGCAGGATATAGCGATGCTTGAAGCCAAAATAATCGGGCGCGGCGTCATATTTGTCAAGCAAGTAAGAGCCAATCACGCCAAGGGGATCAGCTTCCGAAAAAAATAGGACGGCATCCCGCCAGCCGCTTAAATCCACTGTGGATTCCCAGCGGCTGTATGTGAGCTCGCGGCCGCGCCTCTCGCTTTTCAGAAGACCGAGAGCTTCGTATTCCCTCAGCTTTTTGCGGACAGTGGACTCGTCAAGCTCATAAGGCGTATCGAAATGGGAGAGGTAATCGGTCTCGATTCGCTCCGCTATCTCGCGGACAGTCAAGGCTTGACGATGGGAAGCAAGATCAGGTGAGAGAAGATCAAGAAGGTAAAAATGGAGAATAAGGTCATTGCGGGTGAAGCTCTTCGCTTTGAACGCTTTATAAAGCGGGTTGTGAGGAATCGCTCTGCTGTCGACGGAAAGAAAAACATTCTTGCCTGAGGCGTCCCGCCGGAAGGACATATAATCGCCCAGCCAGCTCTCAATACGGCGGCGCTCGTTGTCATAAGCCCGGGGGCTTTTCATGCGATATTCCTCGCGACTCCTGAAACCGTAGACGTAGAACTCCCGCATATAGTCGCGTACGCGCTCGAAGTTTTTGATCAGCTCGCTGTATGCCATCACCCCGCCGCCCTCACCCTAAATTCCTGGTAATTGATCACAACAAGAACCTTGTGATTTTTGAGTTGTTGTATCACGTAAAAAGCATAAAGCTGTCTTTCAGTATAACATATTTTGGCTAGTGCCAGGTATAATTACAGCTTTCTCAAAATCTCGTCCGGCGAAATCACTTTCACGGGCGAGCCATCAAAATGCTTCCTGTCGCGGGTAACAATGTGGTCTGCTTTGTGACGCTTACCGCGATAGGCCAGCAGCGCGTCCTCATAATCGCGCATAGGAAGCTCAAAGGCTTTCTCGCAATCGGTACCGTTTACATCCAGAACATTCACCGAGGCCAGCAGACCCAATAGTAACTGTCTGGTTTGCTCGTTGTCCCGCAGGTGTTTGCGGAGCAGATAATGCAGGTCGGTGAAGGAACTGGCGGTAATGCAGCCCTCAGCCTTTTCTTCGGCGACGGTAATCAGGAGAGCCTGCGCTGAGGCCGCCCAAGGCTCGCGGGCCATGAGCGCGTCGAGGATGACGTTGGTGTCAATTAGAAGCTTCATACCGCGCCAGTCGCTCCTCTCTAGCCTGCTCTAAGGTCGCGCCGTCATTAGGAATGATACCGAACAGGGATTTCATAATATCCACCTTGCTTTGCTTCGCGCTGGACAGCTTGGCGACGCTCTTGCCGTTTTTGGTGATGAAAATGTCCTCGCTGGCGACAAGGGCCAGATACCGGCCAATTTTGCTCTTGAACTCTGTCGCTGTCACTAACATAGGTATTCCTCCTTTTGAGATCGTACATAATCAAGGCTTTTCGCCTCCAATAATAGTATAAAAAAATCGCGCGATTTTGTCAATATCGACTGTTCGATTTTTGCCGACCAATAGGTCGGGCTGCTGGGTTATGCTCGATAGACAGTCCGCTACACTATAGGCATAAACCGGCTATACATGGCCCGAAACCGAACCCAAATTTTTTAGCGAAATTGAGTGTTAGACTTGAGATCGGCATGTAATCGTTATATAATGACGATACAAACGATGATGACGATTATGAAGCTATACTTTGCGTCTCTTGATCCAGAGCCTATTGATTGTCGCTCCGCGCGAGAAAAAATCCAAAAGTTCGCATATGGGAGGTAGGCAATGAGGAGAAGCGACCGCGCGATAACTAAGCGGGAGGAAATCCTTGAAGTCCTGAACAAATGCGACGTTATCCGCTTGGGGATAAACACGCATGACTATCCCTATATCGTGCCTTTGAATTTCGGGGTTGAAGATACGAAACCTTTACTGACGATTTATCTTCACTCCGCGACCGAAGGATTGAAACTCGACTTAATAAGTAAAGACAGCCGCGTTGGGTTTGAGGCTGACTGTTCGCATCGCCTTATCGTGGGCGATGTTGCCTGCGATTACACGATGGAGTACGAGAGTGTCATTGGTTGCGGTGTTATAAGCGTTCGCGATGATGATGAATGGAAAAAACGCGGCTTGCAAGCAATCATGCGCCACTACGACCCGGAGCGGGTTTTCGATTTCACCGAACAGCAACTCGCCGCGGTCTGTATCCTTCAGATTGACGTAACGCGAATCACAGGAAAACGATTAAAACGATAGTTTCGAGGTGAACCGCGATGCCATTTACGATTATCCGCGACGACTATACCACGACTATACCGACTATACCGAGGGAAAAATGATTCTTGCGGCGAGGCGGTTTATATGCTAATATAGCATAGGCGTCGGCGGGAGAGAAGCCTCGCGTCGGGTTTGTGTTTCCCGGCCGGCGCGCGGGTGTGATATCCCTGCTCCGTTGGCGGGAGCGTACAGCGTTCCTTTAGAGTGACGGGGCCGTTTAGTCCAAAGGGAGGAGGTGAAGTCAAATGCGAAACTATGAGTTGATCTTTATCCTGAAGCCGGATATGGAGGAAGAGGCCATGCAGGCCGCTATCGACAGATATTCCGCCATTGTGACCGACGGGCAAGGTGAGCTGGTTTCCGTTGACAAATGGGGCAAGCGCCGTCTGGCATACGAGATTAAGGATCTCGCCGAGGGCTACTATGTGCTGGTGACGTTCAAGAGCGAGCCGGCGGTAGTGAAAGAGCTTGACCGGGTTATGAAAATCTCGGATGATATGCTGAGATTCATGATCGTTAATAAAGACGATAAATGACGCGTTGTGAACAAAGACGATAGCTGACGCGGTTTTTTCCGGTACCGGAAAGAGACAGGAAGGTGTTTGTTCATGTTGAACAGGGTAATTCTGATTGGGCGCCTGACCAGGGATCCCGAATTGAAGTACACGACGCCCAACGGCACGGCCGTGGCGACCTTTACGTTGGCGGTGGATCGATCCCGTCCCAACGCTCAGGGCGAGCGGGAGGCGGATTTTATACCTATCGTGGTTTGGCAAAAGCAGGCGGAAACTTGCGCCAATTATTTGGGCAAGGGCAGATTGGTCGCCGTGGACGGCCGGATGCAGGTGCGCACCTACGAGGGCAAGGACGGCCAGCGCCGTTGGACGACGGAGGTCGTGGCGGAGAATGTGCGGTTTTTGGACAAAAAGGGCGAGAGCAAAAGCGGCGAGTTTGGCGGCGCCGCCGAGGGCGGCGACGTCGGGTTTACGGACGACGATATTCCTTTTTGAGCGCGTTTGAGACAGCTTGAGGGTGTCTGAGTGTACTTGAGCCAGCTTGATGGTGTTTGAGCGCGTTGGCCCTTTGTTTTGGGCGAGATATTTGGAGGAGGAAATGGAAAATGAAACGTGATCGTACCCGCCGGCCGCGGAAACGGGTTTGCAGTTTCTGCGTGGATAAGGTGGAGGATATTGATTATAAGGAGACCGGGCGGCTGCGCAAGTATATTACGGAGCGGGGGAAGATTTTTCCCCGGCGGATTTCCGGCAATTGCGCCAAGCATCAGCGGCAGCTGACAATCGCGATCAAGCGGGCCAGAAATGTGGCGTTGCTGCCTTTCAGCGCCGAATAAGGATTCTTAGGATAGGCCCTTGCGGGCGGAGAAAAAAGGGCGGAGGCCGGCGGAAAACCGGCGGCCGCTTTTTTCTTGCGGGCAGCGGTGGGCGGTAGAGCTGACGACGGCGTCGGCCAGTGCGGCTGATGTCGGCTGACGGCGGCTGACGGCGGCTGACGGTGGCTGGAACCGGCGGCGAGCAGTGGCTAAGGAGCGGAGCGGAACATTATGGCAAAGCCAAAATTGACACTGGAGACCGGGGCGTTGACGGAAGGGGCGGCGATGGCGGCGCTGACCGCTGTGTTGGGTACCGCCGGCTTGTACCTGCCCATCATCGGGCTGGTGGCGATGTTCGCCTGGACGCTGCCGGTGGTGGCGGTCTGCCTGCGGCGTGGGATGCGGGCCGGCGCCCTGACCCTGGGCGCGGCGGCCTTGATCATCCTGATGGTCACCTCGCCCCTGATCGCCCTGAGCAGGGTTCTGTCCTTCGCCGCTCCGGCGTTGTTGCTGGGGTACGCCCTACGCCGTCGTTGGAGTACCTCGTTGACCATATTTGTCTGCGGCGGGGCGGAATTTGTCTCAATTTTGCTTTCCCTGCTCCTGTCGCTGCTGCTGACAGGAGTCAGCTCGCTGGGCTTGGAAGAAGAAATGGATCAAATGCTGACAACTATTATAAACGCGTTGGAGCAGGGCGGCGTTTTCGCCGGGGGGCAAGTGACGGCGGAGCAATATATGACGCTGATGCGGGATGTTATGGACAACCTGATGCTGCTTTTGCCGGCGATGCTGCTTTTATCCGCCTTTGGGACGTCGCTGATCAATTATTTTCTCGCCGCGAAGGTGTTTGGCCGGCTGCGGCTGCCGGTGCCGCCGGTAGGGCGGCTGGGCGCTTTTCGCCTGCCCTGGTGGCTGGTGTACGGCCTGATCGCCGGCTTGGCTTGCTCATTGCTGCGGGCCTATGTTTTTCCGGCTCAGGCGGCGTTGACCAGGGTGGGGAGCAATTTGGTCCTGGTCTTTTTGCTGCTTTACACCGTCCAGGGTATAGCGGTGGCGGCCAACTTTTGGCGCAAAATCCCTAGCGGCGCGCGGTGGCCCGCCGGTTTTATGCTGTTGCTGCTGACCGTGGGCTTTTTGCCGGTGGTGTTTACCGCGGTTACGCTGCTCGGCCTAGCGGATGGGTTCGCGGATTTTCGGCGCTTGGGTCGGCCTAAATCGGCCTAAATCGGCCTGAATCAGCCTAAATTAGCCTAAAATAGACGATAGGAGGAATGGGGAATGAAAGTGATTTTATTGCAGGACGCGGAGGGGAGCGGCAAAAAGGGGCAGGTCGTCAATGTCGCGGAAGGCTATGCCCGTAATTTCCTGTTTCCCCGCAAATTGGCCCAGGAGGCCAACGAGAGCAATATGAAGGAGTGGCGGCGGCGGCAGCAGGCCCAGGCCGACAAGCAGGCGGCGGATCTGTCGACGGCCAGGGAGTTGGCGGAGCGGCTGCGGGCCATGGAGATCAAGGTGCCGGCGAAAACCGGCGGCGGGCAGAAGCTTTTTGGCGCCGTGACCAATAAGGATATCGGCGACGCGCTGGAGCGGGATTATAATCTGCTGCTGGATCGGCGGAAAATTGAGATCAAGGGTAATATTAAAACCTTGGGCGAGCATGAGGTAATGATTCGGCTGCATCCCGAAGTGGTGGTGCCCCAAAAAATCACCGTAACGGAGGCGTAGCTATGGCGCCGGAGATCGACAAGCTGCCGCCTTACAGCCAGGAGGCGGAGCAGGCGGTGCTGGGCGCTATGCTGCTGGACAAGGACGCCATCATCATCGGCGGCGAGCTACTGCGGGAGGATGATTTTTACCGGGACGCTCACAGGCTGATTTTCCAGGCTGTCAAGGGGCTGGAGCAGGAAGGCCAGACCGTGGACATGGTGACGGTGACGGAGGCGCTGCGGCAAAAAGACGCCCTGGACAAATGCGGCGGCATGAGTTTTTTGGCCTCCTTGGCCAATATGGTGCCCACAGCGGCCGGGATCCGGCATTACGCCAAGATTGTCCGGGATAAGGCGCTTTTGCGGCGGCTGATCCGGGTGACCGGGGAGTTTCAGCTGCGCGGTTACGAGGAGCCGGAGGATGTGTACGGCCTGATCGGCCAGGCGGAGCAGGCGATTTTTGAGATCAGCCAAGGCCAGGCCAGCCAGGGCTTGCTGTTGATCCGGGATATGCTGCCGGCGATGGTGACGCAAATTGAGGCGTTGTCCAAACGGCCGGAGGGCATTACCGGCATCCCCTCATATTTTACGGCTCTGGATCGTTTCACCAGCGGTTGGCAGCCCTCGGATCTGGTGATTTTGGCGGCCCGGCCCTCTATGGGCAAAACGGCCTTCGCCCTGAATCTGGCGGAGAATGCCGCGGTGCGCTACAAAGCGCCGGTGGCGTTGTTTAGCCTGGAGATGTCCAGGGAGCAATTGCTGATCCGGCTGATCAGCTCCCGGGCGGATATTGAGCAAACCGTCCTGCGCAATGGCCGGCTGAAGGGTGACGAGTGGGAGAAGCTGGTGGAGGCGGCGGCGGTGTTGTCCCAGGCGCCGATTTATATCGACGACACGCCGGGCATCACGGTGGCGGAACTGCGCTCCCGGGCCAGGCGGCTGAAGGCGGAGCGGGAGCTGAGCCTGATCCTGGTGGATTATCTGCAATTGATGCAGGGCGACCGGCGAAGCGGCGAGAATCGGCAGCAGGAGATCTCGGAGATTTCCCGCTCCCTGAAGGCCCTGGCCAGGGAGCTGAAGGTGCCGGTGATCGCTTTGTCCCAGTTGTCCCGGGAGGTGGAGAAGACCGGCGACAAGCGGCCGGGCCTCAGCCACTTGCGGGAATCCGGCGCCCTGGAGCAGGACGCGGATTTGGTGATGTTTATCTTTCGGGAAGAATATTACGATAAAAATACGGAGAATCCGGGGATAGCGGAGATCATCGTGGCCAAGCACCGCAACGGGCCGGTGGGCACGGTAGAGCTGGGCTTTGAGGATCGGGTCACCCGGTTTTACAATCTGCGGGAGCGACCGGGCGGCGGCGACAGCGGCGCCGGCGACTAAGGCATCGTTACGAAATAAAGTTGACAAATTTTGCGCCGGAATTTTTTCCTCTGGCAAGGCGGGACTTCGCAGGCGTACCCTCAGCGGTACGCCAAGAATGAGCAACGTCGCCAGAGGGAAAAAGAACAAGCAAAATGTAAAGTTTATTTCGTAACGATGCCTAAGGGCGACGGCGGAAGGGCCGGACGCGGCGACGGCGGGCGCGCGGTGGCCGCGGCGGTGATGGCGCGGGCGCGGGCGTTGGCGCCCGGGTTGGCGAGGAAAGGTATTGTGGGATGATGAAAAAATATGATGTTCTGATCATCGGAGCCGGGCCGGCGGGGATTTTCGCCGCCGGGGAGTTGGCGCGGCGGGATCAGGGGTTGAGGATTCTGCTGGTGGATAAAGGCCGGGATATTCGGGAGCGGCGCTGCCCCATACCGAAAACCGGGCAGTGCGCCCGTTGCCAGCCGTGCGGCATCATGAATGGCTGGGCCGGCGCCGGCGCGTTCAGCGACGGCAAATTGTCCCTGTCGCCGGATGTGGGCGGGCAGCTGGGGGATTATATCGGCCACGGGGAGACCCAGGCCTGGATTAATTACGCCGACAAGATTTACCGGCGTTTTGGGGCGCCGGACACAGTTCACGGCCTGAACAGCAGGGCGGCGGACGATATCGCCTACGCCGCCTCCCGGCACAGCATCCTGCTGGTACCTTGCCCTGTGCGGCATATGGGCACGGAGACCGGTTTTACCGTATTGAAGAATATTTATGACGATTTGGTGGGGCAGGGGAAAATTACTTTTCGCCCTTTGACCGCGGTGACGGATATCAGCGTGACCGAGGGGAAGGTCGTCGGCGCGGCCTTGCGGAACCCTGACGGCGGCGAGGAAAGGGTGACGGCCGACTTCGTGATCGCGGCCCCCGGTCGGGGCGGGGCGGAGTGGCTGACCGGCCAGGCCCGTCGGCTGCGGCTCAAGACCATCAATAACGCCGTGGATATCGGGGTGCGGGTGGAGACTCCCAACGCCGTGATGGATCATCTGACCCGGGAATTGTACGAGGCTAAGCTGATCTATTATTCCGATACGTTTGAGAATAGGGTGCGTACCTTTTGCATGAATCCCGGCGGTATTGTCTCGGAGGAAAATTACGAGGGCGGCGTTGCTCTGGTCAACGGCCACAGCTTTCACGATCCGGCCTTGAAGACGGCCAATACCAATTTCGCCCTGCTGGTCTCCAGCAATTTCACCCAGCCCTTTGACCAGCCTATCGCCTACGGCAAATTTATCGCCCAATGCGCCAATATGCTCACCGGCGGCGGGATCATGGTGCAGCGGCTGGAGGATCTGATCAAGGGCCGGCGCAGCGACAAGAGCCGGCTGGCCAAATCCACTACCCTCCCGACTTTGAAAAGCGCCGTGCCCGGCGATTTGAGTTTTGTGCTGCCCCAGCGGTTTTTGACCTCCATCATGGAGACGCTGCGGGCCCTGGATAATATCGCGCCGGGCCTGTATAGCAAGGCCACGCTGCTTTATGGGGTGGAGGCGAAGTTTTATTCCTCCAAAATTGAGGTGGATAAATACATGCGTACCGCCATCGAGGGCCTGTACGCCGTGGGCGACGGCGCCGGCGTCACCAGGGGGCTGATGCAGGCCTCGGTCAGCGGCATCCTGGCGGCCCGGCGGATCCTGGGTGAGCGGGGCTGGGCCGGGGAAGATGAGGCAGACGGGGAAGACGGAGAAGAAGGGTAGGATAGGTAAGATAGGTAAGACAGGGCGCGGAAAGGCTGGGCGGGATGATGAGAAGCGGCAAATATATCAGGCTGGCGTTGGCGGCGGGTGGGGCGCTGATTATCGCGGTGGCGCTGGCGGCTTGCGCCTTGGATGAAAGCGGCGGCGCTGGGAATAGCGGCGCTGAAAGCGCCGATGCTGGGGCAAGCGCTGATGCTGGGGGAATCGCTGATGCTGGGGCAAGCGCCATGCCGCCCGCCACGGGCGATGCCGCGGGAAATGCCGCCGAACGTACAGTGCTGGATTATATAGGCGATGAGGTTGATGTCAAAGAGAGCCGGGAGTTGGCCAGGTACAGCTTTGACGGGATGGATTACAGCGAGTGGTATGTACGTTTTCGGGGCAAGACCGCCGACGCGCTGGGCGACAGTGACGCTGTGCTGACCTTGGGTCGTACCGGGACGTCGGTGTGGGTGATCATAGACAATATGCATTATGAGCAGTACGGGACGCCGGGGGATTATCCCTCGTTTATAGAGGCGGCGACGGCCGTCGCATCGGCTTATTATGACGGCGGCGTCTTGTCGTGCCAGCCGATATTTGACCAGGAGGTTTACGCTGGTTTTTACCAGAAAAAGATCAACCCCGAACAAGTTAGGGGCGCGTTGTTCGCGTTCTATATTCAGCTGACAGACACTCCCCTGGCGTCTGAGGCCTTCGGGACGCCTGACGGGCTGCCGGGGGCGGCGCCTGAGACGCCAGTGACGCCCGAGGCGCCGTCGCGGCGGGTGATTATTTTGACGAAGCCCCAAGGCGGTGAGTGGGAGATCATCTACGCGGGAGAGGCGGAAGAGGAAGCGGGGGAGAGGGACGGAAGGTAGCGGCGACCGGCAGCGACTAGCGGCGCCTGGCACGCCTGCCAGGCATTGACGAAGAACCCTGACAAAACTCAAGCGTTTCGGCTAAAATAATATTAGATATTAAATCAGCCGGGATCGGGATGGGAGCGAGATCGACTTGCTCATAGAGGACGGCGGCATTTTATAGGTGAATGCTTATAGGCAATCGGGCGGGCGGTCTGTAAGGCGTAGTAACACTGCCTTAGGGCCGGTTGCTTTATTGCCGCGCCAAAAATCGACGAGAAAAATTTTCACGGGAGGCAGGAAAAATGGAATATATGTAAAATATAAGTAATAATAGGTTTATTTGGAGGAAAGCAAAAATATGATCGCTAAAGTGTACGCGTGCGCGCTGCTGGGCCTGGAGGCTTTGCCGGTGGAGGTGGAGGCGGGGATATATGGCGGGCTGCCGGATCTGATCCTGGTCGGCCTGCCGGACGCCGTGATCAGGGAGAGCAGGGAGCGGGTGCGGTCGGCGGTGGTGAATGCCGGCTATAAATGGCCGGGTCGCCGGACGCTGATCAATCTGGCGCCGGCGCATTTGCGGAAGGAGGGCTCCGGCTTTGATCTGGCTGTGGCGGTGGCGTTGCTGAAAGCGGCGGGCCAATTGCCGGCGCTGGATACGTCGGGGCTGCTCTTTTTGGGGGAGTTGTCTTTGAATGGCAGCTTGCGGGGGACAAAGGGCGTGCTGGCGGTGGCGCTGGCCATGGAGCGGTGGCCGGATAAGATTTTGGTGGTGCCGGAGGAAAATCGGCTGGAGGCGTTGCAGGGGACGAGCCGGGTGATGGTGCTGACGGGTTTGGCCCAGCTGCGGGACGAGGGTTATATGCGGCGGAGTATGGCGGCGGCGGAAAGCGGGGAGCTGGCGGAAGGCGGGGCACAGGCGGCGGGAGCGGAAGGAGCCGGGGTGGTGAGCGGGGCGGGAGCGGGACGCGCCGCGGGCGCGGCCGCCAGCGCCGCCCCCGCCCCGGGGAGCGACGCCGGGTCGCGGGGGGCGGCGGCGGGCGGGCAGCGCCCGGCGGCGGAATACGCCTGGGATCTGAGCCTGGTGAAAGGGCAGCTGCAGGCTCGCCGGGCCTTGGAGCTGGCGGCGGCGGGCCAGCACAATTTGCTGCTGGTTGGCCCGCCGGGTAGCGGCAAAAGCCTGCTGGCCCGCTGCCTGCCCTCTATTTTGCCGCCGCCCTGCCGGGACGAGACGCTGGCCATCAACCGGATTTACAGCGTGGCGGGTTTGCTTTCACCTGAGCGGCCCTGGATCAGCCAGCGGCCTTTTCGCAGCCCCCATAGCGGCATCAGCCAGGCCGGCCTTTTGGGCGGCGGTTGGCCGGTTCGCCCCGGCGAGATCAGCCTGGCCCACAATGGCGTGCTTTACCTGGACGAGTTGCCGGAGTTGGATCGTTCCTGTCTGGAAAGCCTGCGGCAGCCTTTGGAGGAAGGGCAAATCACGATCAGCCGAGTCTGGGGCAGCGTGACCCTGCCGGCGAGAATTCAGCTGGTCGCCAGCGCCAATCCCTGCCCCTGCGGTTATTACGGCGACGGCAGGACGCCCTGCCGCTGTTCGGATTATGAGTTGCGCCGCTATCAAAACCGGCTGTCCGGGCCTTTGCTGGATCGGATGGACATGATCGTGTCTGTACCCCGGCTGAAAGGCGAGAACTTGAGCGACGGTCAGGCTGAGTCGGAGGGATCGGCGGCGGTGGCCGCGCGGGTGGCCAGGGCCTGGGAGATCCGACGGGCCAGGGGGCAGGCCGCCCCTTTGGCCCTGGCGGAGCTGCGGCGGCAGATGACCAAGGCCGCCGGGAAATTCGCGATAGCTTGTTATGAGGAAGAAAACCTGACTGCCCGGGGTTATTACCGGATGCTGCTTTTGGGCCGCACCATAGCGGATCTGGCCGGGGCGGACAGTATTGACGACGCTTGTCTGGCGGAGGCGCTACAGTACCGTCAAGCCTTCGCCCGCTGAGAGGTGTATTTAGGAACTGTCGATAAATAACTTGAACGTCTTACTTGTCTTTTTGCCGTCTGTCCGCGTCAGCAAATCCCTTGCGTAGCGCTACTACGCGGCGGGCTTTCCTTCCTTGACGGACGACAAAAATACTGCGTCATATATCCAAGTTATTTATCGACAGTTCCTTAGCGCTATTGCCGCAGGTTGTTTGTGCCGTAGGGTCAAATACGTCAGCTGCGTTGTGCGTTTGTGCGTTTGCGCTGAGTCGAAAAACATCATTGGCAAAAGAAAGACGATAATGTATAATCGAAATATGCTGTAAGGCTAAAGCCATACGGAGGATGAGCGATGCAAGAAATTGACGTTGTTGGCGATGTCGCCAAGTCTTATATTCGTTTTATGTTAAACACGGCTTGGTGGGACAGCTTTGACGCGAATGTCCTGAGTATTATCTCACATCCCCGATCCTGGAGCGAAGTAAAGCTGCTTGCCCCCGATGGGAAAAGGAATCCGCAGCTTCGCGCAATTCCAAATGACAAAGGCGGTATATATTTGTTTCTGGCCAAACCAAATATTTTGCCCGAATCATGCCTGTACTTAATGTATGTTGGTCGCGCTCACATAACCGCGAATGAAAATTTAAGAGAACGTTGTTCGAAATATCCCGCTGAAAAGAAGCGCCCTAAGATAAAGCGAATGATTGAGCAGTGGGGGAAATATTTGTATTGTCGATACCTTCCGTTAGATGACAACGCCATCATAGATGTTGTCGAAGATGAGCTTATCAATAAAATTCTGCCGCCTTTCAATGACAAGATACCAGATCAAAAGATAAGGGAAGCGATCAAAGCGTTTAACATATAAAGACGAGGTGTGTGAATATGAAAATACCATCAATACGCGCTAAAGTTGGCATATGGGTTTACTACGTCTCAACACTAACTTACGCTCAGGTTAAGGAATATGTTAAGAGGGTTGACAGCGAACTCCATAAATCGACTGTTCTCCGCGAAATGTTTCAGCGGAGTATAACAGACAACTACAAACAAATTGCTGCCTATATCACACAGCAGGAGGAGCGCTTTTTCAATTCCCTTGTCCTGGCGGTATATGACGGCGAGCCCCAATGGCATGAAGTTCGCTTGAATTATGGCGATGGCGAGGAATATTACGATATCGGGTTGCTTGAGTTGACAGGTGAGGAAAAAATTTTTCCTGTAGATGGGCAGCATCGCGTTGAGGGCATTAAAAAAGTTCTCAGCGAATCTGATCGTTTTGACGAGGAGCGTATTCCTGTAATTTTTATTGGTCATAAAAATGACGCTAATGGCGTGAAACGCGCGAGAAGATTGTTCAGCGCTTTGAATCATTACGCGAAGCCGATTTCAAAAAGAGATATCATCGCCCTTGACGAAGATGACGCCGTAGCCATCGCCTCGCGCGAGTTAATTGAGAATCATCCGTTATTTGAAAACGAAAGGATATTGGATTCAAAAAGTAGGGCTATTCCTGAAAGCAATAAAAAAGCATTTACAACAATAATCACTTTTTATGACTGCAATTTTGAGTTGATGCGTCTTTTCCTGGAATCCAGGACAGTAAAAGGCGCTGATGGAAGGACGATACGGGGAAGCTCAAAAGCAAAAGAGTACATTAGATTTAGGCCGGAGCAGCCGGAGCTTGACGAATTCATCAAGTTGTGCGTTAATTTTTGGAATGCTGTTTCATCCGAAATTTCTTGCGTTCGCGAGTATCTTGCTTCGGATCCCGCCACCGAAGACTTCCGAAACAAGGATGGAGGTCTATTGCCGTTTCGTTCTGCCGCTTTAATTCCACTTGTTAAGGCGGTTATCCACATACACAAAAAAACTGCCGCCTCATTTGTTGAGGCGCTTCGCGAGATAAACACGCTGCCTTTGAAGATATCTGACAATATTTGGGCAGGAATCCTTTGGGATAAAAATAACAAGAGAATGCTTATGAATCACCAAAAGGTTGTTGAGCTTCGTCTTGTTCACTTATATGATTCCGCTCTATTGTCAAACAAAGAAAAGCGGGACTTGGTGGCTGAGTACGCTTCCGCGACTCAAATGCGCGAAGAAGACGCTGAGAGTTCTTTGAATATAGAATTGAAGGGGGCCTGAAAACGGCGCGAGTTTGATGGGTAGCGGCAGTTCGAAGCCACACGGAATGTAAAAAATTTAGAAACGGAAGTAAAAATAGCAGGAAATTCAATAAAACCTGTCGAAACTAATAGGGTTAAAGAAAATTACCCCTATGCGGATTGGGAGATCAACGGGCTAGGAGCGGGCATGATCGATTCGGTCAGGACTGATTTACGGGGCTATTCGCCGCAGGTTAAGGCGCAGGTCAAGACGCTGGCGCGGGCTAAGACCCGGGAAAACTCAGGCGGTGGCGCTAAAACGTCGTATTTAGGCAGTGTTCGGTTTTTTAAGCATCTGATTGTCACTGTTTTGCTGGTATTGCTGCTGGCGCCCTGGTGCGGCGTGTTGTATTTGTCCCGCGCTTTGCGGGAGCGGGCGGATACGTTGCGGGCGCGGGAGGACGCGTTGGGGGCGGCGGACGAGATGGTGGGGGCGCTAGGGACAGCGTTGGGGCAGCTTTCCGATCAATACGAGATGTTAGAGGGGGACGCGACGGCGTTGGGCGAGGCGATCGCGGCGCTGAATGAGCGGATAGGGAACGAGATTGAGTTACAGAGTTACCAATCGGCTTACGGTCAGCTTTACCCGGAGCTACGGGTGGCGGGGCCGGCGAGTTACGCTGATACGACCGGCACGGTTTACCTGACTTTTGACGACGGGCCGGGTACCAATACAAGGGCGATTTTGGATATCCTGAAGCGATATGATATCAAGGCCACTTTTTTTGTGGTGGGCAACTCTATCAGGGGGCGGGAGGAGCTTTTACGCCGGACGGCGGAGGAGGGGCATACCATCGGGGTGCATTCTTATACTCATGTGTATAAAGATATTTACGCTTCCTTGGAGGCTTTTCTGGAGGATTTTTATTTGACTTCCATCAAGGTAGAGGAAATTACCGGCGTAAAACCGGAAATTTTTCGTTTTCCCGGCGGCAGTGTCAATTCTTATAATGAGGCGTGGGGAAATACGATCACCAGCGAGATGTTGAGCCGGGGATACCGTTATTATGACTGGAACGCGGGCAGCAATGACGTGGCGGCGAACGCCACGGAGGAAAGCATTTATACGCTGGTGCTTCAGCAGGTGCGGAGTAATCCTTACGCGGTGGTGCTGATGCATGACGGTGGCGGCAGCAGGGCGCGGACTGTCAGCGCTTTGCCCAGGATTATTGAGCGGCTGCGGGCGGAGGGTTATCGGTTTGACCGCCTGACCAATGAAGTAAAGCCGACGGTGTTTGCCAATACCGCATATAGCAGGGGCTGAATATAAAGCGAAAATCGGAGGTATGTGAAGATGGGAATCATGGACAATTTTAAACAGGCCGTGACCGAATTAACCGGGCAGGATGAGCAGGCCGGAAAAAGTAAGCCAGCTCCTGAGCCGGCTTTCAGTCAGTTTCGGGCGAAGACGCTGGATAGCTTGTCGGAGGGTGTTTCGGACAGGCCCGGGGCTGCCGCCTCGGAAAGAGCGGCGTCTTTTGCCGGGATGGAGTCGAGAGCGTCTGTATACCCATCGTCCTCGGATACGGGGGAAAGGGAGAGCGGCGCTTCTTATGGCAAAAGCCAGGAAAGCCAGGGGGCGAGCCGTTTCCCCAATGTGTTTAGCGGCGCCGCCAGCAGAAATGCCCAGGTATCTTCCAGCGGCACGGTTATCGCCGCCGGCACGGTGGTGGATGGCAATATTTCTTCCAATGACGATCTGATCATTTACGGGACGGTCAACGGGGATGTGTTGAACGCCAATAAGCTGGTGATTCACGGCGAGGTGGCCGGCAGCATCAGCGCTCGGGATATTAATTTGATTGACAGCATCATCGCGGGTAATGTGGTGGCGCAGGAAAATACGGAAATGACCAAGGATTCCTGCATTTTAGGGGATTTGACGACGCAGAACGTGGTGATCAGCGGTAAGGTGAAGGGTAATATTGAGGCCCGGGGCAGCGGCGTGTTTAAGAAGGAGTCCGTGGTGATGGGCAATGTCAGCGTCGGCACGATCATTGTTGAGGGCGGCGCCAAGATGCGGGGCTTTGTCAGCACGATGGATGGCGACAGGGAAGTGGACGACGATTTATTCCCGGCCAAAAAATGAGGGCCGGGACAACGCTGGCTGAGGCGCGAGTGGAGTCGCGGGCTGAGTCGCGGGCTGAGTCGCGGATGGAGTCGCGGGCTGAGGCGCGGATGGAGGCTCTGGCGAAGTCGCGGGCTGAGTCGCGGATGGGGTCGCGAGTGGAGTCGCTGGCGAAGTCGCGGGCTGAGCCGCTGGCTGAGGCGCGGGCGGAGCGGGGGCGAGGCGGCTGCCTGTCGCGGCGGCGGTTCGCGGCGCCGGTTTGTGGCGGCGGCGGGGAATAATTTCAGGGCCTTTGCGGCCGGTGAGGGCCGGACTGCGCAAAGGCCTTTTTTCTGTTGGTGGCTGGCAGAGGCTGGCAGAGGCTGGGGGAGCGGGTAGAGCGGTGAGGGGCCGGTGGAGCCGTAGAGAAGGAATAACTGATGGATATTGGGTTTGTCAAGGGGATTGGCCCGAAAAATAAGGCATTGCTGGCCCGGCTGGGGATCGCTGACGCCGCCGGCTTGCTGAGGCATTACCCCAGGCGTTATGAGGATCGTAGTGTATATACGCCTTTGCGGGAGTTGAGGCCGGACGAGAGCCAGACGGTATTGGCCGAGGTGGTCAAGGTGAGCGAGCAGCGGCCCAGAGCGGGGTTGCATTTGCTGCGAGCCGTGATCCGGGATGAGACTGGCCTGGCGGCGGCGGTTTGGTTTAATCAGCCTTATTTGAAGGCCAAGCTGTCGCCGGGCGTCAGGTTGTCGCTGACGGGCCGGGCGCGCTGGAGCGCCGGGGGCATGGAGATTCAGGCGCAGGATTATGAGATTTTAGCGGCGGCCCGGTCAGAGGCCGGGTGGGAAAGCGGCGGCGGTGCCGGCGGTGTCGGCGGCGCCGGCGGTGTCGGTGGTGTCGGCGGTGTCGGCGGCGCCGCGGTTGGCGGCGCTGGTACCGCCGGCACCGGCGGCGACGCCGCCGGTGCCGGGAGCGACGCCGGCGAGGCGGCCGCTCCCGCGTCAGCCGCCGCCGAGGCTGACGAGACGGACGGCGCTCACTCGTTAGGCGCCCCCGCCGGGAAAATTTTGGCGGTTTATCCGGTGGTCGCCGGTTTGCGGCAGAAATTGCTGCGTCAGGCGGTGGGCCGGGTGTTGGACAGCGGCTTTACTTTGCCGGAATATTATACGGCGGCTTTTCGGGCCGAGTACAATTTGCCGGAACGGGGGACGGCGCTGCGGCAGATCCACCAGCCGGATGATTGGGACAGTCTGGCACTGGCCCGTTACCGTTTGGTTTTTGATGAGTTTTTTTTACTGCAAATGGCTCTCTTGCTGCTGCGGCAGGAGAGCGGGGCGGCGGGCGGGATACCTTTGCGTCCCGGCGGCGGCTTGACGGGGCCATGGCTGGCCGGTTTGCCTTTTGAGCTGACAGCCGCCCAAAAGCGGGTGATCGGGGAGATAGGGGCGGATATGGCGAGATCAACGGCGATGCGGCGGCTGGTGCAGGGGGATGTGGGCAGCGGCAAAACCGCCGTAGCGGCCTGGGCGTTGCTGACGGCGGCGGAAAACGGTTATCAGGGCGTGATG
The DNA here is from genome assembly GCA_031265035.1 of Peptococcaceae bacterium. Taxonomy (GTDB): domain Bacteria; phylum Bacillota; class Peptococcia; order DRI-13; family UBA5745; genus JAISDE01. The sequence continues at coordinate 20,747 of JAISDE010000002.1, forward strand.
ATGGCGCCGACGGAGATTTTGGCGCGGCAGCATTATGAGACGCTGAGCGCCTGGTTTGCCCCGCTGGGCCTGCGCCTGGGTTTTCTCAAGGGCGGGCAGGGGCAAAAGGAGCGCCGGGCACTGGGGGAGGCCCTGGCCGGCGGCGAGATCATGATCGCTGTGGGTACCCACGCCTTATTTCAGGAGCGGATACGCTTTCAGCGTCTGGGACTCATCGTGATCGACGAGCAGCATCGTTTCGGGGTGCGGCAGCGGGCTATGCTGCTGGAAAAAGGGGAGTATCCGGATATGTTGGTCATGTCGGCGACGCCCATACCCCGTACCCTGGCGCTGACTGTTTACGGCGATTTGGATATTTCCGCCCTGGACGAGATGCCGCCGGGCCGCAAGACAGTGAAAACTATTTGTATCTTGGAAAAGGCCAGGGAAAAGCTGCATCAATTGCTCTGGCGGGAGCTGGAGGCGGGCAATCGGGTTTTTGTGGTTTGCCCGCTGATCGAGGAATCTGAGGCGCTGGATCTGCGGGACGCGGAGCAGATTTGCCGGGATTTGCGGACGCGGCTCCGACCCTATCCGGTGGGGCTGTTGCACGGTCGGCAAAGCGGCGGGGAAAAGGAAGGCATCATGGGGGATTTCGCCGCCGGCCGCTTAAAGGCTCTAGTGTCCACCACAGTGGTGGAGGTGGGTGTCAATGTGCCTCAGGCGACTGTCATGGTGGTGGAGAATAGTGAGCGCTTTGGCCTGGCCCAATTGCATCAGCTGCGGGGCCGGGTGGGCCGGGGCGAGCGGCAAGCTTATTGTGTGTTGGTGACTAATACCCGGGAGCCGATGGCGTTAAAGCGGCTGAAGCTGATGACAGAGACCGGCGACGGCTTTCGCCTGGCGGAGGCGGATATGGTTTTGCGGGGGCCGGGGGAGCTTTTTGGCACCCGTCAGCATGGGCTGCCGGAGTTTCAGCTGGCGCGGCTGCCGGAGGATCGTCAGACGCTGGAGACGGCCAGGGCGGCGGCTTTCGCTTTGCTGCGGGCGGATCCGGGCTTGGCGGCGCCGGCCCATCGGGCGCTGCGCCAAGAGCTGGGGGAGAAGCTGGCAGAGCTGCGAGAGCGGGCTTAGGACTTGCGGGGCTGATTCAGACAGAACAGGGCAAAAAGACGAGTAAGACGCTCAAGTCATTTAGCGACAGCTTCTAAGGAGCTTTACGGGAGGCAGAAAGGGGGGCGGCTATGTTCGCGCGGGAGCAAGCCGAACGGTTGGGCAAGGATAGGGAACGTCTGCTCGCTATTTTTGAGGCGGCCCAGGAGGGAATTGAGGTAGCGGACAACGACGGCAAAATTCTCTATGTGAACCAGGCATTTGTGCAGATCACCAAAGCCAGTTATCAGGATCGGCTGGGCAAAAACGTCTTTGATGTGTCGCCCAACGGCGCCTTGGCGGAGGTGCTGAGTTCCGGCAAGCCGATTTCCGGCAAGCGCAACGTGGTGATGAGCACCGGCGTGGAGGTGGTGTCCAACGCCGCGCAGCTGTTTATTGACGGCAAGCTCAGCGGCGCGGTGGTTTTTTTCCAGGATATTACTCAATTGCGGGAAATCAGCAAGAAGCTGGAGGAAGGGCAGGCCGTGATCAAAAGCCTGAAAAAGGAAATCCGCGAGCTTACCGCCTCCCGCTATACCTTCGAGGATATTATCGGGCAAAACGCCGGCTTCCTTGAGCAGATTCACATGGCCCAGCTGGCCTCCAGGGGCGCTTACACCATTTTGATTACCGGGGAAAGCGGCACGGGCAAGGAGCTGCTGGCCCACGCCATCCACAACGCCGGCCCCAACGCTGGCGGGCCGTTTATCAAGGTGGATTGCGCGACCTTGCCCCCCAATTTGCTGGAGAGCCTGCTTTTTGGGCATGAAAAAGGCGCCTTTACCGGCGCGGAAAAGAGCAGGATGGGAAAATTTGAGCTGGCGGCGGGGGGCGCGATTTTTTTGGATGAGATTGGGGAGTTGGATATCCAATTGCAGTCAAAATTTCTGCGGGTGCTGCAGGATCGGGAAGTGGAGCGGTTGGGGGGCACTCATCCCGTCCGCCTGAACGCGCAGATATTGGCCGCCACCAATCGGGATTTGCTGACGGAGGTGGGGCGGGGCGGCTTTCGGCCGGATTTGTATTATCGCTTGAATGTGATCCATCTGGAGCTGCCGCCTCTGAGAAAGCGGCTGGACGATTTGGAGCTTTTAGCCGAGACTTTTTTGGCGAAGGAAAACAGCCGTTGTCGGAAGAATTGTTATTTGACGCCCGAGGCCCTGCGTTGTCTGCGGGAGCATGATTGGCCCGGCAATATGCGGGAGTTGGAAAATGTGATTGCCAGGGCGGTGATTTTGGCCGAGACGACGGCTATCGGGCCGGAGCTTTTGCCGACCGCCAACTGGCGGCAGGCGGCGGTCTCGGCCCGGATACCGGCGTCGGAGCGAACATCAGCGCCGGCGGTGGAAACCGCCGGGGTAAATATTGCGGCGCCAGCGGGGGCGGCGTCGGAAACGGCGGCGGGCAGCGCCGCGGGAGCGGGAGCGGGAGCGGGAGCGGGAGCCGAAACGGGCGCGGGAGCGGGAGCGGGAGCGGGCGCCGAAACGGGCGCGGGAACGGGCGCCGCCGGAATGGGAGCGGGAGTTGGAGCGGGAGCGGGCGCCGCCGGCGGGGCCGCGGCGGGATCGGATCCCACCGCGCCGACGCCCGGCAGAACCTTGCGGGAAATCAACCGCTTCGCCTTGCGGGAAGCCTTGAGTCGGAACCCGCCCACAGTAGAGGGTAAACGGGCGGCGGCGGCGGAGCTGGGTATTTCCCTGGCGACCTTGTACAACAAGCTGCGTCTTTTTCCCGAGTTGCAAAAAACGGGGAATTGAGGATATACATGATAGGCAACAACACATAATAGGCGCGGTAGCGGCGCGCATGATAGGCGCGTATGATAAGTAAGCAAGCTTGCCTGACGGGCATACTCACTTATCATACGCGCCGCTATCGCGCCGCTATGCCGCGTTTTCCTTAAAGCGCGGCTATGGCCTGCTCAAAATCCGCTATAATGTCCTCCGCGGACTCGCACCCTACGGACACGCGGATCATGCCGTCTGTAACCCCCATCTCCCGACGGATCTCCGGCGGGATTTTGCCGTGGGTAATGTTGGCGGGGGTTTCCACAATGGTCTCAAGGTCGCCCAGGCTGGCGCAGTATCTGGCCAGCCTAAGATTCTGCGCCGTCTGGCGCGCCAGACGCAGGCCGCCGTCTACGGTTATGGCTACCATACCGCCAAAGCCCCGGGGAAACAGCGTTTTGGCCAGGGTGTGATCGGGATGGCTTTCCAGGCCCGGATAATCCACCCGGACGACTCTGGGATTCCGTTCCATGGCTCGGGCCAAACACATAGCGTTCTCACAATGCTTTTCCATGCGCAGGGGCAGCGTTTTCATGCCCCGCATGCCCAGATAGCAATTAACCGGCGAGGGTACGGCGCCCAGGTTCTGATACACAAGGGAGTGCACGGTGTCGATCAGATCTTTGGATCCAACGATCACGCCGCCCAGCTGATCCCCGTGACCGTTGATATATTTTGTCGTGCTTTGCGCCACCAGGTCCGCGCCATGGGCCAGCGGCTTGAACAGATAAGGGCTCATGAACGTGTTATCGACTATGGTCAGGAGGCCCCGTTTTTTTGCCCAGGCGGTCAGGCGATCCGCGTCGGCCACCCGTAGGTTGGGGTTGGATATGGTCTCGAAGTATAGAACGCGGGTGTTGGCCTGGCAAGCCGCGTCCAGGGAATCATTGTCCATGCTGGCAAGCAGCGTGTCCTGGATTCCCATGCGGGCGAACAGATTACGTATGGTATAATACGTGCCGCTGTAGATGGAGCGCGCGTATATCACATGATCGCCCGAGCCGGCGAAACTCATGATCGCGTTGCTGATCGCCGCCATGCCCGAGGCTGTGGCCAAGGCAGCTTCCCCGCCCTCCACGCGGGCAATTTTCTCCTCAAATTGATCTTGCGTAGGGTTGGCGGTACGCCCGTAGGTGTACATATCCTCGTCGCCGGCCATAAAACGGTCCAGCTTGTCCCCGGTAAAAATATAGGTCGCCGACAAATGCACCGGGGGGATCAACGCGCCGGTAGACGGATCGGGTTCCTGACCAGCGTGAATGGCTACGGTCGCCGCGCCAGGTTTTTTCTCGTCGCTCAAAACAGACCTCCGCTCATACAAGTGTTCAACAAGCCATTAGCTCAAGCGTTCGCGTTGTTGGCGATCGCGGCGTCCAGATCGGACTCGCTTTCGGGCACGATGACGCTGCCGTCGATAATCTGCTGTGTGATCCGCTCCAGGCGCTCCGCGTTGGCCGGATCCATTGGGACATTGGAGCCATCAGTGGTGTAGCCAACGCCGCCCTCGGCCAGGCCGGCGTCCTTCAGACCGCTTTGCAGTGTGCCGGCCATCGCTTCCTGTATGCAGATGTACGCCAGGTTGCCGTAGAAGAAGAGTCCGGACGCTATAGTCAGGTCAGGCGCGAAGGAATTCTGGTTGCCGCCTGTACCGATCACATAAAAGCCCTTTTCCAGGGCGGCCGGGAACGCGCCCAAACCTGAGCCGCCCGCGTAGGACATAATGACGTCGCAGCCCTCCTGGTTCAGCGCCAGAGCGATTTCCTTGCCCGCCGAGGAATCGGACCAACTGCCGGAATATTTGACCCTGATCTCAATATCCGGGTTGATCAGCCGGGCGCCGGCAGTGTAGGGGACGATGCCGCGGTTGGTCATGGAGGGGGACGCTATGCCCATCACGATGCCGGCCATATTGTTTTTACTGTACATGCCAGCGATGGCGCCGCAGAGGAAGCACATTTGCGGGCCGCTGATCTGGACGGAGGTGATGTTATCGTGATCTGACACCGTAGAATCCATTATGACGAATTTCTGATCCGGGAACTGCTCCGCGGCCGCGACCACATACTCCTCACACTCATATCCGACGCCGAAGATCAGGCCGTACTCACCGCTCCTCGCCAACTCCACAAAGTGTCCCTGCATCTCCGCTACCTCGGAGGGCTCAACCACCTGCACCGGGATGCCCAGCTCATTCTCGGCCCTCACAAACCCTTCATACACGCTGTCATTGTAGGAACCGTCCCCAAGACCGCCGAGGGCCAGCACGATCGCTACCTTGAACGGATCCTCGGAACCGCCGGCGGCAGGCCCGCCCGTTTGCCCGGCAGAGGATTGTCCGGTGGAGTTCGGAGCGCCAGCGGACGACCCGCAGGCGCCAAGAACCGACATCAGCACGAGAAGAACCATAAATAACGCGATTGTTTTTTTCATTCCAGATTTTTTCATTTGTGTTTCCCCCTTCATTTTTTTGTGTTTTCGTTCGCCAGTATAACAAAACGGGTCAGAGTTGATTTTCCGTCAAAGCGGAGGTATCCCGCTTGGAAAACACCAGCGCCACCAGGGTCAGAACGTAGGGCATCATCTGGATCAGCTGGTTGGGGATACCGATTCCCTGCAACCGGTACTGGAGACTTTGGGTAAAGCCAAATAGCAGCCCGCCCAGCAGACACCCAATCGGGTGATTGGCGCCGAACAGCGACACAGCCATGCCGATGAAGCCGCGCCCGGCCACCATATCGCGACTGAAAACATTCACGTCGCAGATGGACAGGTAGGCGCCGCCCAAGGCGGCGAACACGCCGCTGATCATCACGCACAGGTATTGCGCCCGCTCCACCTTGATGCCCAGAGATCGGGCGGCGGCGGGGTTTTCCCCCGTCACCTGCATTCGCATACCAAATACCGTTTTGAAGAACAGGATGTACACACAGATCAGGGATAGCAATAAGATGATCAGCAGCGGGGAGGTCTCGGAGAACATGTCCCCCAACAGCGGAACGCTTTTGAGAGCGTCGAGGCGGATCATCTCTATACCGTTGACAATGGCGGATTTTCCCTTGGTATTCCAGACCGCCTGCAGCAAAACGATGGTCAGGGCTTTTGCCAGCAGGTTGATGCCCAGTCCCGCCAGCGCCTGATCGCAGCGAAAGGTGATCGTGAGCGCGGCGAAAAACAAAGCGATCAGCACGCTGGCAAAGATGCCCAGCGCCAGACCGAGCCAGGCGCTGCCAGTAAGGAACGAGCCGAACACCGCGAAAAACGCGCCGATAAGCATGATGCCGTCCAGCGCCATATTGACTACGCCGGCGCGGGCGGAAAAAGAACTGGCGATGGCCGCGAAGGTGATCGGCGTAAATACGCGGATGGTTCCGGCCAGCAAAGAGCCGACTTGTTGTAATATTTGTTCGTTCATTCAGACCGCCTCCGCTGGCGTCGTTGGCGTCGCTGGCGTCGCTGGCGTCGTTGGCGGGCGCTTTTTCAGCTTCGCCTGAAAATACCGGATCAGCAAAGGCGTAGAGACAAACAGGATGACCAGCGCCTGTAGGATCGAGATAAATTCACCGGGAATGCTGGTTGTGCGATTCATATTGCTGGAGCCGGCCCGCAGCGCGCCGAAGATGATGGACGCGAGCGCGCAGCCGATGGGGTTGCCACCGCCCATGATGGCGATGGTTAGGCCGTCATAACCGTAGCCGTTGACCATATTGGCGACGTAATAGCCGTGCACGCCCATGGTTTCCACCGCGCCGCCCAGAGCCGCGAGGCCGCCGCTGATAAACATGGCCAGGCCAACGCCGCGGTTGACGTTTATGCCTCCGGTTTCCGCGGCCCGGCGGTTGAGCCCAATTGCCGTGATCTCATAGCCAAAGCGGGTCTTTTCGTAGATCCACCAAAGTAGCGCTATGCCGGCGATGGCGAAGAATACCCCCGTGGTCAGCCGGGAAAAGGGGATCAGGGCAGCCAGCCGCGCGGCGCCAGCGATATCCGGCGTGCGCACCACATAGGCGGAATTGAGGAAGAATTCCGCTACCAACAGCTCAACCGTGTAGGCGACCACATAGTTCAACATGACTGTGATGATCAACTCGCTTACTTTCATGAATTGTTTGAGTTTTACCGATAATACGCCGATCAGCCCACCAACAATCCAGGCTGCCCCGAAGCACAGCGGCACATGGAGTATGGCGGGAAGACCCGGCGCGTACGCGCCCGCGATGGCCGCGGTAAGAGCGCCGGACAGTAATTGCCCCTCCACGCCGATATTGAAAAAGCCGGCGCGCTTGCCGATGGAAACGGAAAGCCCGGCGAAACACAGCGGCGTCGCCGTTCCCAGCGCGGTAGCGAAATTGTCCCAGCTGCCGAACGAGCCGATCAGCAACGCGTGGTATCCCTCCAACGGATCGAAGCCGGCGAGCAGCATGATGATTGCCGCGACAACCAAAGATAGCGCGAACGCGGCCGCCGAAAACAACGCGCCGCCCTTGGCGATCCATAGCAGGATCGCCCCGCCGCCCCGGGGTAAAGCTGTCCTCATAACGCCGCCTCCTGTCCCGACTCGTCGGCCTGGCCGGTCATCAGAGCGCCAAACCGCCGGGCGTCGTAGCTGGCCGTAACATCGTTGGAAACTATCCGACCGTTATAAATCACCGAGATCCGATCCGAAAGCTTGATAATCTCGTCCAGTTCCGTGGAAATCAGCAGAATCGCCTTGCCGGCGTCCCTAAGCTCCATGATGCGCTCATGGATGTACTCAATGGCGCCGATATCGACGCCCCGGGTGGGCTGGACGGCGATGACG
>JAISDE010000028.1 GCA_031265035.1 Peptococcaceae bacterium
GATTTTGGTGCTGGACAACGGGCATGTGGAGCATCAGGTGCTGGAGGTTCCCGTCCCTTTGTCGCCGGAGCAGGTGACGGAGCTTTCCGAGATGCTGCGTCAGGCCCTGCGCGGGCTGACGGTGGAGCAATGGCGCCGGACTACCTCGCAGACGATTCGCAGTGAGTGGGACGGACAGATTCATTTGCTGCGGGAGATTCTGGAGAGTGTTGAGGACGCGCTGACGGTGGAATATGAGCGCAAGCTGTACCTTAGCGGCACGCTGAATATGATGAATCAGCCGGAATTCCGGGATGTGGGCAAGCTGAAAAGTGTGCTTTCTTTATTGGAGGAACAGCGGGTCATGGCGGAGCTGATGCTCAAGGCCAGTGAGGAAGACCGGCAAAATATCTCTATCCGGATCGGGACGGAAAATGATTATGAGGGTTTGGCGGCTTGCAGCCTGGTCATGGCGACCTATCAGATCAATGGGCGGGTCGTGGGGCAGGTGGGGCTGCTGGGGCCGACCAGGATGGAGTATTCCCGGACGACGGGCCTGCTGGATTATATGAGCCGGCTCTTGTCCAGCCGTTTGCGAGAAAAATAGGCGGCGGGGCGGCGCCTGGGCGGTCGGAAGGCCGGAGACGGAAGACAGGAGCCGGAAGGCCGGAGACGGAAGACAGGAGCCGGAAGACAGGATCCGGAAATCAGGGAAGACCGACGAGAAAAATGACGAAAAAATCGAGGCCAAGGAGGATGGCGAAATTGAGCGGAAAACAAAAAACTCCGGAATCACCGAATAAAGTCAGGAGAAGGGCCGCCAGGGCCGGCGAGACCGGCGCCGGGACTTGGAGCGACGCCGCGACCGGCGGGGCCGGGGCGGCTGACGGCAAGGCTCGGGCTGGCGCCGGGGCCGGGGCAGGGGCAGGAGCCGGCGAGGCTTATACCGGGGCGGCTGAAGCTGAGACCTGGATTGACGCCGAGGCCGGCGGGCCGGCTGACGCCGGGGCCGCCGGGGCCGCCGGGGCTGACGGGGTTGAGGCGGGCGAGCCTGAGATTTGGGCCAACGTCGAGGTTATGGAGGACGAGGCGGACGAGGCGGATGAGGCGGACGAGAGCGAGGGGCCGTCGCGGGAATTGGCGCGGGTGAAAGATCATTTGCTGCGCCTGACGGCGGATTTCGACAATTACCGCAAGCGGACGCTGCGGGACAGGGAGGATTGGAGCAAATACGCGGCCCAATCCATGCTGGAGAAGCTGCTGCCGGTATTGGACGGCTTGGAGGCGGCGGCGGCGGTGAGTCCGACCGGCGGGGAAGCCCAGAAAATAGCGGCGGGATTTTTGATGATTCAAAAGCAATTAAACGAGATCCTGAGCCGGGAGGGCCTGACGGAGATCCCGGCCCTGGAGCTGCAATTTGACCCCAATGTGCATGAGGCTGTGTTGCAGGCCCCGCCGGAGGAGGGGGAAAAGGACAATCAGGTGGTGATGGTTTTGCGCAAGGGCTATATGTACAAGGACAAGGTGTTGCGGGCGGCTATGGTAAAGGTCGCCAAAGAGTGAGAAGCGTTATATAAATAAATATTATTTAGATATTTATGATAAATATTATTATTAATGTATAGGAGGTTGAGTATTATGGCAAAGGTAATAGGTATAGACCTGGGCACAACAAATTCCTGTGTGGCTTTTATGGAGGGTGGCGAGCCGGTGGTTATCCCCAATTCGGAGGGGGCCAGGACCACGCCCTCGGTGGTGGCTTTCTCCAAGACCAATGAGAAGCTGGTGGGCCAGGTGGCGAAGCGCCAGGCGATCACCAACTCCGAGCGGACAATCCAGTCCATCAAGCGAGAGATGGGCAGCGGTTTCAAGGTGAAAATCGAGGACCGCACGTACACGCCCCAGGAGATTTCCGCCATGATCCTGCAAAAGCTAAAGACGGACGCGGAGGCTTATCTGGGCGAGAAGGTCGTCCAGGCGGTAATTACCGTGCCGGCGTATTTTACCGACAGCCAGCGGCAGGCCACCCGGGACGCGGGCACCATCGCCGGACTGGAGGTATTGCGGATCATCAACGAGCCGACGGCCGCCTCCCTGGCTTACGGCATGGACAAGTCAAATGAGCAGCAGACTATTTTGGTCTATGATTTGGGCGGCGGCACCTTTGACGTGTCGATTCTGGAAATGGGCGACGGCGTCTTTGAGGTAAAGGCCACCAACGGCAATAACCGGCTGGGCGGCGACGATTTTGATCAGCGGATCATCGATTGGCTGGTGGCGGAGTTCAAAAAGACCCAGGGCGTGGATTTGCGCAATGACAAAATGGCGATGCAGCGGCTGAAAGAGGCGGCGGAGAAGGCGAAGCACGAGCTTTCCACGCTGATGACCAGCCAGATCAACCTGCCTTTTATCACGGCGACCTCGGAAGGGCCGGTGCATATGGATTTGACCTTGTCCAGGGCCAAATTTGAGGATATGATCCGGGATCTGGTGGACGAGACCTTGGAATGCACCCGGAAGGCGCTGAAAGAGGCGGGCCTGAAAAACAGCGATCTCAATAAGGTGCTGTTGGTGGGCGGCTCTACCAGGGTGCCGGCGGTGCAGGAGGCGATCAAGAGCCTGATGGGGCAGGAGCCTTTTAAGGGCATCAACCCCGACGAGTGCGTGGCTATGGGCGCCGCTATTCAGGGCGGGGTGCTGGCCGGCGATGTCAAGGACGTGGTGCTGGTGGACGTGACGCCGCTGTCCCTGGGCATTGAGACGGAGCGGGGTATATTTACCAGGATAATAGAGAAGAATACCTCCATCCCCACCTCCAAGGCGCAAACCTTTTCCACGGCCAGCGATAATCAGCCCTCGGTGGATATCCAGGTGTATCAGGGCGAGCGGTCGATGGCGGCCGACAACAAGCTGCTGGGGCGTTTTCAGCTGACCGGCATCGCGCCGGCGCCCAGGGGCATACCGCAAATCGAGGTAAAATTTGATATTGACGCCAACGGTATTGTCCATGTGTCGGCCAAGGATCTGGGCACGGGCAAGGAGCAGGCGATCACCATCAGCGCCCAGACCAGCCTCTCCAAGGAAGACATCAAGCAGATGGCGGAGGAAGCGGAGCGTTACGCGGCGGAGGATCAGCGGCGTAAGGAGGAGGCGGAGCTGAAAAACGGGGCGGATCAGCTGGTCTATCAGGCTGAGAAGCTGCTGCGGGAAGTGGGGGATAAGGCCACCCCGGCGGAGAAGTCGCAGGTGGAGGACGCCGCGGCGGATTTGAAAAAGGCCATTGAGGCTAATGATTACGAGGGGATGAAGGGTAAAACCGAGGCCCTCAATCAGGCCCTCCACGCTATATCCGCCAAAATGTATCAGCAGCAGCCAGGCGGCGGGGCGGCCGGCGGGGCCGGGGAGTCTCAGCCGGGCGGCGGCGCCGGGGACGACGATACGGTAGTGGACGCGGATTTTGAGGTGAAGGACGATCAGTAAGGCATAGGGACGATCAGTTGAAGCGAGGACGGTAAATCATCATGGCGAAGCGGGATTATTACGAAGTCCTGGGCGTTCCCAAGAACGCCCAGGAGGCCGATATTAAAAAAGCATATCGCAAGCTGACCATGCAGTATCATCCGGATCGCAACCCCGGTGATAAAACGGCGGAGGAAAAATTCAAAGAGGTCAACGAGGCTTATGAGGTGCTGGGCGATCAGGGCAAGCGGACCCGTTATGACCAGTTCGGTCACGCCGGGGTAGACGGGCAGGCCGGCGGCGGCGGCTTTGGCGGTTTCGGGGGCGGTTTTGGCGGCGGCTTTAATGTTGACCTGGGCGACTTGGGCGATATTTTTGATATTTTTGGCGGGATGGCGGGGGGCGGCGGCGGTCGCCGGGCCACGGGGCCACAAAAAGGGGAGAGTATACGGAAGGACGTCACCCTCTCCTTTGAGGAAGCCGCTTTCGGCGCGGAAAAGGAGATTGAGGTGACCCGGGCCGAGACTTGCTCCCGCTGCCAGGGAACCGGCGCCAAGGAGGGCACAAGCAAAAAACGCTGCGAGAGATGTCAGGGCACCGGCCAGGTGAAAGCCGCGCAGCGGACGATGCTGGGGACGATGCAGATCGCCCAGCCTTGCCCTGATTGCCGGGGCGAGGGCTATATCATTGAGCAACCCTGCCCCGAGTGCGGCGGTCAGGGCCTGGTGCGCCGCCGCCGGACGATCAAGGTAAAAATCCCTCCCGGCGTGGATAACGATTCCCGGATCCGCTCAACCGGCGACGGCCATGCCGGCGTCAGGGGCGGCGGCCACGGTGATTTGTATATTTTTATCCGGGTGCGCCCCCATGAGTTTTTTGAGCGCCGGGGGGACGATGTCTATATGGAGATGCCGATCACCTTTGTCCAGGCCGCCTTGGGCGCCGATCTTTCGGTCAAGACATTGGAGGGGGAGGCGTCCCTCAAGGTGCCGGAGGGTACCCAGACCCATACCGTGCTGCGGTTGAAGGGCCAGGGTATTCCTCACCTCCGGGGCGGCGGCCGGGGGGATCAGCTGGTGCGGGTGATCGTGGCTACCCCCGTGAAGTTGAGCGCCAAGCAGAAAGAATTGTTGGGTGAGTTCGCTCAGTCCTCCGGGAAGGAAAATTACCGCGGTGATCAAAAAGACGGCAAAAAGGGTTTTTTTGAGCGGTGGCGCGATAAATAATATGGAATGGCTGGAAGTAAGTATTGAGACGACGACCTTGGGGACGGAGGTATTGACGGGCCTGACCCTGAGCCTGGGGATCAATGGCATGGTCATTGATGATCCCGCCGATCTGGAGCGGTATTTGGCCGATCCCCGGGCGGCCCGCTGGGATGGCGTGGACGAGGCGCTGCTGACTGGGCGGGACAGGGGCGCCCAGGCCCGGGTTTATTTACCAAATGACAAACAAGGGCTGGCCCGCTGGGCCGCCCTGCGCCGGGGTCTGGCGAGACTGCGGCGGGAAGACGGGGCGGGCCGGTATGGCGCCTTAGCCTGGACTTTGGCGACGGTTCGGGAGGAAGACTGGGCCAACAATTGGAAAGCGTATTTTAAACCCTTTACCATAGGTGAGCGGCTGGTGGTGAAACCGACCTGGGAAACCTGGGCGGGGGAGGACGGCCGCCTTATTTTAGAGATCGATCCCGGCTCCAGCTTTGGTACCGGCCAGCATCATACGACTCGGCTATGCCTGGAGTTGCTGGAGAAATATTCCCGGCCCGGCCAGGAGGTATTGGATCTGGGCTGCGGCAGCGGTATATTGTTTATCGCCGCTTTGCTGCTGGGCGCGAAAAGGGCGGTGGGCGCGGATATTGAGGAAAACGCCGGCAAAACGGCGGCGGACAACGCCCTTTTGAATCATCTGCCGCAGTCGCGTTTTGCCGTGTATACCGGGGATGTGGCGGCGGACGAGGCGCTGCGGCGGCGGCTGGGCTGGGGCGGGGAGTGGGCGGATTTGCTCCTGGTGAATATTGTGGCGGATGTGATTCTGGCGCTGACGCCTTATTTGGCCGGGTTCTTGCGGCCGGCGGGCTGTCTGCTGGTTTCCGGCCTGATCGAGGATCGGGCGCCGGAGGTATTGGCGGCCCTGGAGGGGGCCGGCTTCAGCCTGATTGAGAGGCGGCGGGGGGAGGATTGGCATGCTTTGGCGCTGCGCCGCCGGCAGTGAGATAGCGATATGATAGCCGCCGCGGGGCCGCGATGGCGGTGGGAGTGGCGGCGGCGGGCGAGCGGATCGCGGTGAGAACGGTCAGGGATGGGTGAGTATGGAGCGTTTTTTTGTGCGGCCGGATCAGATCGGGGCGACTGAGGCGCGGATCACCGGCGAGGAATTGGCGCATTTGACCAGGGTATTGCGAATGCGGCCCGGCCAGCGGGTGGAGATTTTTGATGGGCTGGGCAAGGGCTACAGCGGCGAGATTAAGGAGATTGACGAAAAGCGGGCAATAGTGGCGGCGCTGACGCCGGTGACGGAGCCAAGGGACAGCCTGTTGCGAACCTGTTTGGTACAGGGGATACCAAAGGGTGAGAAAATGGAATGGGTTGCCCAGAAGGCGACGGAGCTGGGTGTCGGCGCTATTTTGCCTTTGGCCCTGGAACGCTGTGTCACCCGCCTGGAGGACGAGGCAAAACGCTCCCGGCGGCGGGAGCGTTGGGAGAAAGTGGCCAGGGAGGCCGCCCGGCAATGTGGCCGGCTGACCGCGCCCCAGGTGTTGCCGATAGCGGTATTGTCGGCCTTTTTGGCTCAGGTGGGGCGAGAGGATCTGCTGCTCATACCTTGGGAAGGGGGCGGCGAGTCGCCGCGGCAGCTTTTCCGGCGGATGGAAAAGCCGCCGGCGGGCTGGGTGTATTTGCTGATCGGCCCGGAGGGCGGCCTGACCAAGGGGGAGGTGGAGCAGGGCGTCGCGGCGGCGGGCCTGCCGCTGACCCTGGGGCCTCGGATTTTGCGCACGGAGACGGCGGGGCTGGCGTTGCTCGCCGTATTGCAATATCAATGGGGCGACGGGGGAGCGGCGCCTTCCTCGCATTTTGTTTAGGAACTGTCGATAAATAACTTGAACATCTTACTTGTCTTTTTGCCGTCTGTCCGCGTCAGCAAATCCCTTGCGTAGCGCTACTACGCGGCGGGCTTTCCTTCCTTGACAGACGACAAA
>JAISDE010000066.1 GCA_031265035.1 Peptococcaceae bacterium
TTCAAACCCCTTATGGGGTTGGGGGGGTGCATAATGCTAACCATATCGTCCAAGTCTTGGGCGGTCGACGCGTTTCAAACCCCTTATGGGGTTGGGGGGGTGCATAATGCGTAAGCCCGTAACGCGTTTGTCACCACCATGGTGGGTTTCAAACCCCTTATGGGGTTGGGGGGGTGCATAATGAAATATCCTCGGGTATTGAGACCGAGGATTACATGGTTCAAACCCCTTATGGGGTTGGGGGGGTGCATAATTCAATCGCCAACGTGCGCAATACCAAGAATCAAGCGAGTTTCAAACCCCTGATGGGGTTGGGGGGGTGCATAATCCTACCTGTTTTCAGAGCGCTTAAATACGGGCTTTTGGGGGCGCGTTTTCGGAAAGATTGGCGTTGGCTCGCATAATATAAAAAAACCTTGTTGCCTTCTTGCGGCTTTTTGCCTTACCCACACCCCTCTCGGGAACTCAAAACCGCGTCAATACAGGCATCGCCGATCATCTAGGAAGCCCGTTTCCCCGTATTCGGTAAGACTGAGGTTTTACTGGGGTAAAAATCTTGCCGAAAAATTCTAAGTCTTATTATTAACCAAATGAAGGAATAAGTCAAGAGCCTCGCCGCTAAATGCCGCTAAATAATCTCAAATAGCTCAAATATCTTAAATAACCTCAAACAGGGACGGCTCGCGCTCAATCGGCGCCCCAAGTAAACAACAGGCTATATCGGGGTGAAACCTCTCGAAGACAATTATGCTGTCGGCCGGCGCTTTTTCTTTATGGTACCGCCTCAGCACTTTGAGCAACTTTTCCCGGCAGCGCGCCGCGCCGGCGGCGTCCAGGCGGCATATAAACAGGGAGAACTGCAGGCGGACGCCAAAGTCTTTCAGGCATTTGTCAATATTGCGACGCAGTTTGTCGCTGGCGATATCGTAACAGACGAGGGTGATTTTACACTGTGTGCGGCTCATAAGGCTCTCCCTTTACCAGCGCTGTTTTCAGCCTGTTTGCCTGTTCCCGGAATTTATTTCGCCATCGCGGCGCGCGGTCGTGGTAAAGGGAGCAAAACTTGCGGAAGCCATCGTCTGTCAGCCGCCAGTCGCCGTCCGTCAAGCGAAAATGCTCCGATCTTATCTGGCGCTTATTGAGCAGAGCGAGCAGCCAGGAATCTATAAACGGCGCCCGGAATTCCTCCATAATGTCAAGAACCAGCGAATCGCGGCCGTAATGTATGCTGTGCAAAAAGCCCATCTCAAGATCAAAATGCTTCGCGATCAGACAGGTTGTGATCTCATTGGATAGAAACGAGTAGCCGAGGTTCAAAAGCGCGTTGGCGTAGTCGGGCGACGGGCGGTATCTTCTTTGGGTAAATACGGGATTTTTGAGCAAATGTCGGAAGCAGTCCCAGTAATATTTTGCCGATACCCCCTCCGTGCCCATAACCTCGTCAATGGCGCCGGCTTTGTCAAGCAGTTTCAGAAATCCGCCTACTGCCGCCAAATGACTGTCATAGTCGTGGGAAGTGTTGTTGTATTGGTATTTTTTCACTAACGACATCTGATTACGAATCTTAGCCGTAACAATGGATTTAGCTATCTCCAGGCGCCTGATGGGATCCATAAAAGCGGAATATTGAGCGAGGCGGGTAGTTATGCCGCCGCCCTTAGCCGATATAACCCGGCCTTTGACCTTGCCCAGGACGGATTGATAAATCACGTCAATGCCGGAGCGCAAAAGCAAGTCGAGCGCCGGGGCGGTGACGCTCACGCTGTCAAAGACGACTATGGTCTTTAGGCCGGGCAGCGGGACATTGGTCAAAACCTCACCTGAGCGGACGATTTGCAGGTGTTCCCCCTCGCGCCTGACAGAGCATTTTTCCTGCGAAATATATAAGGTCTCCATATCAGCCCGCCTTATCAAAATTCAGTATAAGACCATTTTAACGATCGATAGGGACACATGGTTGTCCGAGTAAAATATTTTTGTGTATGATTGGGGCAAAAATATGGGCGGTAAAACGCGGGGGTAAAATGCGGTGGCTTGCACGGTGGCTTGTTGGCTTGTTTGCAGGTTGTTTTTGGGATCAAGCTGTGTTAATATCTGTACAGATGTATAGCTAGACCAAAATATTACAGATACGTAAAGGGAGCGCGGGAAAGCGGAATGCGTAAACGCAAAAGCGTAAACACAAAAAATGAGCCAGGCAGGATGAGCGGATGAATGCCCTCGCGCTCTCCAGGTACAGTTTTACGCTCCGATTCGCCGCCGATACCGCGCTCCCGCCCTTTGTCGGCAATACTATTCGCGGCGCGCTGGGCCGTTCCCTCGACAACCTCGGCAGCCCGGCGTACGAGAAAATTTTTAAGATTGACAGCGTGGAGTCAATTCCTAACCCATATACCGTTTCCGTCCCCTATCCGTCAAAAGGGTTTTACAGGAAAGACGATACCTTGACGTTTGCCGTGACTGTGTTTGGCGGCGCCCGCGGTTGGGGGTCTGATATAATGTGGGCGGCGCGGAATATGTGCGCGGGCAAGCTCTCAAATTGTGTACTCGAAGGCGGCGGTTTAGACTATGACAGAATGTGGAGCGACAACGGCGCGGAAACAATACCGCGCTGTGAGGAGCTTACGATAAATTTTCTTACGCCCACGGAAATACTCAGCGGCAAAGAGCCGATACGCGAGGTTGATTTCAATACGCTCATTGACAGCTTGTTCGGCAGAATAGGCGGGATTATAGACAATTATACGGAAGGTGAGTTTGTTATCCCTTACTCGCTCTTTGCCCGAAGGCCATTCGTTAAAGCCGAGTATAATTTGCGACCCATCAATTTTCAAACCAGCGGACAACCGATTTACGGTTTTTTAGGCGCTGTGAGATACTTGGGGGACGTGACGCGCTACTTGCCATATATAGACCTTGGCAGTCAGATCCACATGGGCAAAAAAACGACCCGCGCCTGCGGGGAATACAGCTTTGAAATATGAGTTGTTGGAAAATAACCGTAGCGATCCGGCTTAAAATATGATATATTTGACCAGTACCTCGCCGCGTTTGGGCGGCGGGTGTCCGGGGTGGTCTGGGCGATTTTACCGATAGTTTCGCGGAAGTCAAAGGAGTCGAGGAATCCATGTGGGACGCCGGGTTGATCTTGGAGGGCGGCGGGATGCGGGGAGTGTACACCGCCGGGGTGCTGGATTTTTTCCTGGATAAGGGGGCTTTTTTCCGGCGCTGTTACGCTGTGTCCGCCGGCGCCTGCCACGCTTGCAGCTATTTGGCCAGGCAGCGGGGCCGGGCTTTCCGGATCTCGGTGAATTATCTCAAGGACAAGCGTTATTGCGGTATTTACAGCCTGGTCACGACGGGCAATTTGTTTGGGACAGAAATGGTCTACGACCTGATCCCCAATCAGCTGGATCCTTTTGATCATGAGGCTTTTGAGAAAAGCGAGACGGAGTTTTATATCACGGTGACCAATTGCCGCGCCGGCGCGCCGGAGTATGTCCGGGCCAGGGAGATCCGGGCGGGGGTGGATTTGGTGCGGGCCAGCAGCTCATTGCCGCTGGTTTCCCAAATGGTGGAGTTGGGTGGCCAGCTCTATCTGGACGGCGGCGTCAGCGATTCTATCCCTATCCGGCGGTCTGTGGCCGACGGGCAGGCCCGCAACGTGGTGATCCTGACCCAAGATCCTTCCTATCGGAAGAAACCCAACCGGCTGATACCCCTTT
This sequence comes from Peptococcaceae bacterium, assembly GCA_031265035.1. GTDB lineage: Bacteria > Bacillota > Peptococcia > DRI-13 > UBA5745 > JAISDE01. The sequence goes on from JAISDE010000066.1 coordinate 3,726, forward strand.
TTCACCTGAGATACCGCCGGTATCCGGCTTTGGTGGCCAGGGCGGCGGAGCGGCATTCGCGGTACAATGAGACTTTGGATTTTATCCGGCGGGAGGAAGAGGCGGGCCGGGCTTTCGTGATTCAGCCCCGGCGGCCGGTGGGCATCCGGCGGATTGAGAAAAACCGGGCCAAGCTGACGGCCTTGTACGAGGAAGGCTACAGGGACGGGGAGGCCAGCTGGGACAGGCTGCTGGCGTTTTTAAGTTGACATTAGCGGGCTGACATTTTCCCTAATATTTCCCCTGACATTTTTCTTGGCATTTTTCGGCTGTTTTTCGGTTTTGCGGCTTGACAAACGGCGGCTGAGCGGGGATGATATTGGCATGGGGCTGATCGCGCCGTCAGAATAATAGCGGCGGGTAAACGGCGGCAAAAAATATAGATAAGCGAGGGCGATTATGGCGGAATATGTGATTTTGACAGACGCTACGGCGGACTTGACCGCGGAGCTGGAGGCGGAGACCGGGGTCGTCGTGATCCCAATGACTGTGGATATGAATGGAAAGGTGTATTCTTTCGCCCCCAGCGGCGGGGAGATCTCGACGGCGGAGTTTTACCGGCGGCAGATGGCGGGTGAGGACGCGCATACCTCCCAGATCAATATCGCGGTGTATCAGCAATATTTTGAGGCGGAGATGAAGGCGGGGCGGGATGTCCTGTACATCGGGTTTTCCTCTGCCCTGAGCAGCAGCTTCAGCGCGGCGGTCAATTGCGCGGAGCGGCTCCGGGAGGCTTATCCGGAGCGCAAGCTTTTTTGCGTCGATTCCCTGTGCGCCTCGGCGGGGGAGGGGCTGCTGGTCTACGCCGCCGCCCAAAAGAAAAAGGCGGGTATGGATATTGACACCCTGGCCGCTTGGACGGAGCGGGAGAAGGCCCGGTCGTGCCAGTGGTTTACGGTGGAGGAATTAAGCTATTTGCACAAGGGCGGGCGGGTATCCACCACGGTGGCCGTGGTGGGCACAATGCTGAATATTAAGCCGATTCTCCATGTCAGTGACGAGGGCAAGCTGGTCAACGTCAGCAAGGCCAGAGGCCGGAAAAAGTCTTTGGATACCCTGGCGGAGATTGTCGCCCGGGATCGGCGGGATGAGCCGGAGGGCCCGGTGTTTGTGGGCTGCGGGACGAAGGACGAGGATGTGGCTTATTTGCGGGAGCGGATCATGGCGCTGGCGGGCGCGAAGAATGTCTGGTTTGTGCCGGTGGGTCCGGTGATCGGCGCCCATACCGGGCCGACAGTGATCACGGCGTTCTTTTTTGGGGATAAGAGGTAGGGCGTATGGCGACAGAAGCTAAAAGCGGCGGTTATTTGGCCTGCCGGCTGTCGCCGGGGGAACGAGAGGCTCTGGCCGGGCGCCTGTTTCCCCACAGCGAGGTGACGCCGGCGGGTTATGAGGCGATTTATCCCCCCAGGGCTTTGCCGCCGGGGGCGATGGTGACCCGTCTGGGACCCAGCCCTACCGGTTTTGTTCATTTGGGTAATTTATATGGCGCCCTGGCGGATGAGCGGCTGGCTCACCAAAGCGGCGGCGTCTTTATTTTGCGGGTGGAGGACACGGACGAGAAAAGGGAAGTGCCAGGGGCGGTGGAGTTGTTGATTGACGCTCTCGCCTATTTTGGGCTACGCTTTGACGAGGGGGAGACGGCCCAGGGGGACAAGGGCGATTATGGTCCTTATCGCCAGCGGCGGCGGGCGGCTATTTATCAGGCCATAGCCAAATACCTGGTAGAGCGGGGCCGGGCTTACCCCTGTTTTTGTACGGAGGCGGAATTGGCGGCGCTGCGGGAGAGGCAGGCGGCGGCGGGCGAGAACCCCGGCTATTATGGATCGTGGGCCGCCCATAGGGATTTGCCCCTGACAGAAATCAACGAGCGGCTGGAGCGAGGGGAGCCGTTTGTCATTCGGCTGCGTTCCTTGGGGGAGCCAGACCGGGCTTTTACCCTGAGCGACGGCATCCGAGGCCGGCTGACTATGCCGGAGAACCGGCAGGATTTTGTGCTGTTGAAAGCGGACGGGATTCCCACCTATCATTTCGCCCATGTGGTGGATGATCATTTCATGCGGGTCACCCATATTCTCCGGGGCGAGGAATGGCTGGCGACCTTGCCTTATCACTGGGAGTTGTTTCAGGCGCTGGATTGGCGGCCGCCGGTGTTTTGCCATACCGCCGTGCTGATGAAAATGGAGGACGGCGTCAAGCGTAAGCTGTCCAAGCGGAAGGATCCGGAGTTGGGGTTGGATTATTATCGGCAGTTGGGCTATCATCCGGCGGCGGCGCGGGCTTATTTGCTGACGGTGCTGAATTCCCATTATGAGGAATGGCGGCTGGCCAATCCTTTGGCGCCTTTGGAGGATTTTCCTTTTACGACGGCCAAGATGGGCAGCTCCGGCGCTTTGTTTGATCTGGATAAGCTGCGGAATGTGAGTAAGGATACTTTTGCCGCTATGACAGCCGGGGAGGCGGCGGATTTTTTGCTGGCCTGGGCCGGCCAATGGGAGCCTGGCACCGGCGCGGTTCTGGCGGCGGAGCGGGCTTATCTGGAGGCTGTCTTGAATATCGGCCGGGGCGGGGATAATCCCCGCAAGGATTTGATTTACGGTCGGCAGATCTTGGATTTTATCAGCTTTTTCTTTGACCCCTGGTTTGGGGCGGGCGGGGATTGGCTGGCGGCGCTGCCGGAGCGGCTGCCGCCGGGCGAGACGGCGGCGGTTCTGCTGGAGGAGTACGCCGCCGGCTGGGATTTCGCCGAGGACAGGCAGGTTTGGTTTGGCAAGGTGCGGGAGCTGGGGGAGCGGTGGGGTTTCGCCGCCCGGCCCAAGGATTATCAGAAAAACCCGACCCAGTATAAGGGTCATGTGGGCGATGTGAGCGGTTTGTTGCGGGCGGCTTTGACCGGTCGCCGGGATTCCCCGGATCTTTGGGAGATTCAGCGGGTCATGGGGGAAAAGCGCTGCCGCTCGCGGCTGGCGGCGGCCGCTGCGAGGCTGCGGCAGGGACCGGAGCAGGCGTAGGCGTGAGGATAGAGGCAGGCGCCGGGTCAGGCGTAGGGACAGGCGCCGGCAGCCAAGCCGGAGTTGGAGTTGGACAAGTCCTAAGGGATAGAGGATGAGCCGAGGCGGGCTGGGACCGGGAGGCGGCATGGCGTGGCAAAAGGCGCTTTTTGGTTATCGGGAGAGTGAGGTCGTTGACTATCTGCGGCGCCTGGCCGAGGAACAGGCGGCGCTGCGGGCGGAGATAGCGGCGGGCATCGCTTTGGCGGAGCAAAGGAAACAAGAATTGGCGGCAACCCTGACCGTGTTGGAAAATCTGGCGGCGGAGCGGCAAAAGCAGCTGAGGGTGATGGAAAAGCGGCTGATCGAGGGATATTATGGGGCCGTGGGTTTTCTTTGCCGGGCGCGGGAAAACCGACCGTCGGGCTATAGGGCGGCGGCTGGCGCCGGCGAGGCCGGACGGCGGTCAAAAGCGGCCTCAAATTTGGCCCTGGATACGGAGCGGCCGCGGGGGATAGAGGATATGGGCAAAGAGCATTATTTCAGCACTGGCCTGCTGGGTCTGTCGCCAAAGGCGGTGGAGAGCGCCGCGGCGTCGCAAGAGGCGGAGCATCGGCAGGCGTTGAGCGGCTTGCGGGAAAAGCTGGATCAGTTGGAGCGGGCGCTCATCCGGCAGGAAGAAGGCAAGAAGGCGTTGGATGAGCTGCTGGAGCGGCCGGAGATGCGGCCGGAGTTTTTGGGGCTGGCGGAGCGTTTTTTAGAACGGTTCGAGGGCGCCTGGCGGGATGCCGTCAGGCAGTTGGACGACGTCGGGCAGTTGGATGATGGCAGGCAGTTGGACGACGGCAAGCGGTTGGACGACGGCAGGCAGTTGGACGACGGCAAGCGGTTGGACGACGGCAAGCGGTTGAATGACGGCAGGCAGTTGGACGACGCCGGGCCGGCGGCGCCGGTGGCGTCGCCTACGGCAGCGGCAGCGGCCGCGGCCGCCAGGGCGGACGGGCGGCGGGACAGGGCTTTGCGCCAGCAGATTGCCCGCTGCAATAGCCGGCTGAGAAAATTGCTGCGCAATTTGGAGGGCAGGGCTGAGACTAACCGCTGGGGCGGCGAGATCCCGGGGCGGCCCGGCGGCTGGGGGAATGGCCCGACGGCCAGCGGAGTCCCGCCGGGGAGCGAGGGCCGCGGCCCGGCGGCTGGGCGGCCGGCGGCGGCGCCGGGCGGGGAGCGGTGGCGCGGCCTGAGGCAGGCGCCGGGCGCGGGGCAGGCGGCGCCCGCCCCGGCCCAGCCTGCGGCCAGCGAGAGGGAAAACTGGCGCCCAGACGGGACGGCGGTAAAAATGGCTGAGCCGGACGTCGCCCGTTGGGACTATCAGGGGAGATATGAGGCGGCCGGCTGGGAGGATGAGCGGTTTTTGCGCTACGGCTACCTTTTGGGCCGATACGCCGGCGGGACGCTGACCGGCGACGACGGGGAGATCATTATCAAAAAAGGGCAGGCCATAGGGCTGGCGGCGGCGGCGAAGGCCCAGGCCGCCGGGCTTTTGGATCAGCTGGTGGCTGGGGTCAGGTAAGCGGCAAGAAATGAGCCTGACGCGCGCCTATTTCAAGGTCGCGTCAGGCTCATTATAGAGTCGCGTCGCCGATTTGCCGGTATCAGGGCGATTCGCCATTGACTCGCCAGGATATATAAGGATTCGTCAAATAATAAATTGATGGAATTTCACGCCGCAATTTCGTCGTCAGGCAAGGCGGAGGAAGGAGGCATACCCGGGGCGGTATGGCGACTGACGACAACGTAGCCTGGCGGCGAAATTGCAAGCGAAAAACATTAATTTATTGTTTGACGAGTCCTAAATAATGATCACGAAAGAAGGTAGTAAGATGAGGAAAAATCTCTCAACGATCATCGCCTTGGTACTTGGGATTTTGCTGATACTGCCCAGCCTGGCCGCCTGCGGCGGCGGGGCGGCGACCGGTGGGACGGGCGGTACGGCGGGAACGCCGGCAACGGGGGACGCCGGGGCGGCGGGAGCGGAAAAGATGAAGGTCGCCTTGCTGCTGCCGGGCAGGAAGGACGACGTTTCTTTCAACCAGGCCATGTATGAGGGCGTGACCGCCTACGCCAACGCCCACAGCGAGGCCATTGACTTGAAGATCGTGGAGAACGTGTACGAGGTGGCGGATATTGAGCCAGCCCTCACGGATTTCGCCGATCAGGGCTACAAGGTTATTTTCGGCCATGGCTTTCAGTTTATGGAGCCTATGGTAAATGTGGCCGACAGGTATCCCGACAGCCGTTTTCTGCTGGGTACCGGCTATATGTTCCGCCAAAACTCGGCCATTTACGATGTGGCCCTTGAGTCGGGCGGCTACCTCATGGGCTTCATCGCGGCCCTGGCTTCCGAGACGGGCAAAATCGGCGTGATCGGCGGCGCGGACGCGTCCGAGATGGTGCGGGGACACGCCGGTTACAGGCTGGGGGCCGAGGCGGCCAAGCCGGGCATAGAGATTCAGGAGGTTTATACAGGCGATTGGAACGATACGGCCGGCGCCTATGAGGCGGCTATAGGCATGTATGATTCCGGTGTGGATGTGATCTGGCACTCCGGCGACGGCATTGGCCTGGGCGTCGTGCAGGCCGCTGTGGATAAGGACAAGTATGTGCTGGGCAATGTGCAGGATCAGAAGTCCCTGGGCGAGAATAATGTTCTTTCCGGTTTGCAGTATCATTGGGAAGCCGTTATCGACCAGATTTTCCTGGATGTAGCGGACGGCTCCTTCCTGAGCCTGACCGACGATCAGCGGATCTACTGGATCACTATCGCCAACGGCGGCATGGAATATACGCCGTTCAACGATACCAAGGGCACGCTGACCCAGGATGAGCTGACGGCTATTGACGGGGCTTATCAGCAGCTGAAGAACGACGAGATCCCATGGCCGGTTTGGGGTTGACGGGATGGTGAGCAGTTGGAGACGCTCGCGGTAAGAATGCGGGGAATCACCAAAATTTTTAACAATGTGAAAGCGAACGACAGTATTGATTTCTCGCTGCGCCGAGGCTCGATACACGGTCTGCTCGGCGAGAACGGCGCCGGAAAAACCACGTTGATGAATGTGCTTTACGGCCTTTACCGGCAAGAGGAGGGCGAGGTCTTTATCCATGGGGCGAGGCAGGAGATAGATAGCCCCTTGAAGGCTATCACCCTCGGCCTTGGCATGGTGCATCAGCACTTTATGCTGGCCCGGCCGCTGACGGTGGTGGAAAACGTTATGCTGGGCAAAAAGTCCCGGCGGGGCATACTGCTGGATACCAGGGAAACGGCGGGGGAACTCAAGGCCCTTTCCGACAAATACGGGATGGGTATTGATCCTTACAGCAAAATATGGCAGTTGTCCG
>JAISDE010000085.1 GCA_031265035.1 Peptococcaceae bacterium
ACCAAAATCATCAGCCTGAAAAACGGCAAGGTACGGGACTTCCGCATGAATGATAAGTGCGCCGCCGGCACGGGGCGGTTTTTGGAGGTAATGGCCAACACCCTGGGAGTTACCTTGGCCGATTTGTTCGCCCTGGCCGAGCGGGGCGGCGGGACGCGTATCAGCTCGCTGTGCGCCGTGTTTGCCGAGAGCGAGGTCATCAGCCTGGTGGGCAGCGGCCGCTCCCGGGAGGATATAGCCTACGGCGTGTGCGAGTCCATCGTGGAAAAGGTCGCGGCCCTATCCGGCCGCCACGGCTCGGACGAGGTGTATTTTTTGTCCGGCGGGTTATGCGAGAGCGGCTATCTGCTGCGCCGTTTGGCCGAGACCTTGAGGGCCGAGGTGTACTCCGCGCCCGAGGCCAGATATGCCGGGGCTTTGGGCGCGGCTATTCTGGCCAGTGAGTTGGGCAAGTGAGCGCGCAGTGGGCGCGGGGTGAGCGCAGTAGGCCAGCAGTGAGCGCGGGGTGAGCGCAGTGAGCGCAGTGAGCGCAGTGAGCGCAGTGGGCCAAGTGGGCAATTTTGTTCTTGCGCCTAAAATGTCGCTATGCTATAATTGCCTCTGTTAGAACGTGGGTCGGCGGACCCCTTGGAAAGAGGTGAAAGAGACTATGAAGCAAGACATTCATCCCAAGTATTATACCGCCACCGTGACTTGTGCCTGCGGCAATTCTTTTGAGACTGGCTCTACCAGCAAAGAATTAAAAGTGGAGATTTGTTCCCAGTGCCATCCTTTTTTTACGGGCAAGCAGCGGACAGTATTTACAAAAGGCCGGGTGGAGCAGTTTAAGACAAAATACGGCCTTTCTTAGAGGGAAGAAAGTAGGAGAGCCGGCGGTCAGACACAATCTGGCCGCCGGCTCTTTTCGCGCGGGTGAGAGGCTTCGCGATAAAAGCATAGCCATACTTTTATCTACCCATCTACTTTTTTACCACATTTTTTTCTACGTTTTTTGAGGTCAGTCACCGGACATTAGATATTGACATTGCGCGCTCTTTGTGGCACAATTCGGCTAAAGGAGTTGATTGTTATGAAAACAACAAACTATAACATTCGCCTTGCGCCAGACGTTAAATCAGCGGCCGAGAAAACCTTCGCCGCGTTCGGACTCAATCTGAGCGAGGCCATCAACGTGTTCCTCCACAAGTCAATAATGGAACGCGGGTTCCCGTTTGAGGTTCGGGAATCACCGCGGCTCACCGAAAACGGTTATACGCCAGAGTTCGAGGCGGCGATTCTCGCGGAAGCCGAGGAAGCATACGCCGCCGTCGCGAATGGAACCGCAAAGTTATACAAAAACGCGGCAGAGCTATTCTGCGACTTAGACGCCGAAGGCGACGCGGATGATGGCGATGATTGAGCCAAAATACCAAAATCAACGCCCGTCCTTTTCCCGCCGGGGCGGGCGGGGGCCGTGGTATTGATACAGCCGGCATTCCAGCTTGCCGTTGAAGAATTTGGTGTTTTTGGTGGCCGGCCGACCGAAGGCCGCCTCAAAATCGGGATGGGCGGTCAGCACATAAAAAGACCAGGTATCCAGCGGCGCCAGCGCCCGCCCCATAGTCCTGTATAGCTCCGCCGCCGCCCCGGCGTCGCCTAGTCGCTCGCCGTAGGCCGGGTTGGTGATGATGGCGCCGTATTTTTTGGCCGAGCTAAAGGCCCGGATATCCCGGCACTGAAAATGAATATGCCGCTCCACCCCCGCCAGCTTGGCATGATACCGGGCCATAGACAAGGCCTCAGGGTCGCTATCATAGCCCTCGACCAGCAAATCGGGCAAGACCCGGATGGCGTCCCTGGCCTCCGCCCTGGCCTGCCGCCAGCAATCGGCGGGCATCTGGGGCCAAAGCTCGGCGGCGAAGGAGCGGCCCAGGCCCGGGGCCATACACAGCGCCTTGCGTGCCGCCTCGATCGGGATGGTGCCGGAGCCGCAGAAAGGATCCACCAGGGGCAGCTCCGGCCGCCAGTTGCTCAAAGTCAGCATCACCGCCGCCAGGGTCTCTTTCAGCGGCGCTCTGGTACCCAGCTTGCGCCAGCCTCGCTTGTGCAGTCCCTCGCCGGAGGAATCCAGCCCTATTATCACCTGATCCTGGGTGATCTTAAACTCCACCTGATGGGTCGGGCCGGTTTCCGGCAGCCAGGCGTTTTCCTTGTAGCGCCGTTTCAGCCGCTCGGCGATGGCCTTCTTGATGATCGCCTGACAGTCCGGCACACTGAACAAAGCGGAGCGCACCGACTTGCCGGCCACGGGAAAAGCGGCGTCCCGGCCCAGCCAATCCTCCCAGGGCAAGGCCGCTGTCCCCTCAAACAAGGCGTCAAAGGTGGTCGCCGGAAAGCTGCCCACCTCCAGCATCACCCGCTCCCCCTGCCGGAGTAGCAGATTGCAGCGGGCCACATCCGGCCAGTCCCCGAGAAAGGTGACGCCGCCCTTGCCCACAGTCAGATTTTCCGTATAGCCCAGCCGATTCATTTCCCGGCGCAAAAGCCCTTCCACGCCAAAGGCCGCCGTCACCGTTATTCGCAAAGGTCTCACGATCTGTTTTCGTCCTCCTCACAGCCCCAATAGGACGCGGGCGATATTAAAATACAAAATCATGGAAATAGCGTCCACCATGGTGGTGATCAGCGGCGCCGCCATTATGGCCGGGTCAAATCGCAGCAATTGGGCGAGCAGGGGCATCAGGCAGCCAATGGATTTGGCGATGACCACCGTCACCAGCAGGCTGAGGGCCACCACCAGGCCCACCATCCCGTAGCCGTAAGTAAAATATAGGCGGATAAAATTGACCAGGCCCAAAATAAAGCCCACCAGCAGGCTGACCCGAATCTCCTTCCACAACACCTTGCCGGCGTCCGCCAGCTTGATTTCCGACAGGGCCATGCCTCGGATGATCATGGTGGAGCTTTGGGAGCCGGCGTTGCCGCCGGTATCCATCAGCATGGGAATGAAGGTGACCAAAAGCGGCATGACGAGAAAGGAACTCTGAAACGTATCCAGCACATGCCCGGTAATCATGGCGGAAATCATCAGCACCAGCAGCCAGACAATCCGGTTTTTCGCCAGCTCAAGAACGCCGGTTTGCAGGTAAGGCCGCTGGGAGGGCAGCATGGCCGCCATTTTCTCGATATCCTCCGTGGCTTCCTCCCGAATGACATCCACAATGTCGTCCACGGTGATGATGCCTACCAGCCGTTCCTCCTGATCGACCACCGGCAGGGAGAGGAAGTCGTATTTGCTGATCATCTTGGCGACGTCTTCCCGATCAACGGTGGTTTGCACAGAAATGATGTCTGTGTCCATGATATCTTTGATGGGCGCCGCCAAATCGGAGAGGAATAATCGCCGGACGGTAATCACGCCCTCCAGGCGGCGGTTATTGTCCGTCACATAGCAGGTATACACCGTCTCACTGTCCAGGCCAACGCCGCGGATCCGCTCAAATGCCTGACTGACCGTCATTTCCTGCCGCAGATCCACAAATTCCGCTGTCATGATACTGCCGGCGGAATCATCGGGATAATTCAAAAACTGATTGATCAGACGCCGGGTATCCGCCTCCGTGTGCCGCAGGATTTTCTTGACGACATTGGCCGGCAATTCCTCCAGCGCGTCAACGGCGTCGTCCACATTCAGCTCGTCGATAATTTTCGACGCTTCCTCCGCTGTGATGACGTTGATCAACCTCTCCTGACTGGTCTGGGAGAGGTAGGAGAAAATCTCCGCCGCCGGCGCTTTGGGCAGGGTACGAAAAACTACCGGCAACAGCTTTGCCGGCAGGCTCTCCAAAAATTCGGCGGCATCGGCGTTGTTTAACTCCGCCAACCGATCCTTTAAGGCGCGGTATTCTTTGTTTTCCGCCAAGGCGGTCAACTCGTCCAGAATGTTTTCTTCTTTCGCGGTCTCGTTTGCCATTTTTATGCCCTCCTTCCTTTGTTTTCCCCCCTTTCAAACAAGCGTTGATCAATGTCGATTATAACGGAAAATAGCGCGCTTGGCAAGCGCGGTTTCGGGCGCGGAATGATCGCCGCGGAATGATCGTCTGAGCCGTCTGAGCCAGCCTGAGCCAGCCTGAGCCAGATCAATTGCCAGATCAATGCCAGATCAATGCCAGATCAACCGCCTTTGCCAAAGCCGCACTGGGGGAAGGTGCAGATTTTGCAATTCAGGCACAAGCCGCCATGACCTAAAGCCGCCAAATCGGCGGCGCTGACCGGCAGATCCGCCATCAAGCGGGGCAAAATCAGGTCGAAAATAGTGCGCCGGGCGTACATCACACAGCCGGGCAAGCCCAAAACCGGCTTGGTTTCCTGATGATAAGCCAGCAAAAACATGGCGCCGGGCAATACCGGGGCGCCATAGGAGACAATCCTGGCGCCGGTGTTCTTGATAGCGAGGGGCGTTCGGTCGTCAGGATCCACGCTCATCCCGCCGGTGCAAAGCACCAGATCCGCGCCTTTCTCAAAGGCCGCCAAAATGCCCTGGGTGATTTGCTCTGGCTCGTCGCCCAAGGTCAGATGCTCAATGATCTGAACCTGATACTCCGCCAGCTTCTCCAGCAACACAGGGGTAAAGGTATCCTGAATAAGCCCCTTGGCTATCTCGCTGCCGGTGGTGATGATAGCGGCTTTTTTCGGCAGAAAGGGTACGAGCCGCAGAATTGGCCCAGCGCCAACCGCCGCCCGGGCCTGCTCCATTTTGGCCCGGGGTATCACCAGGGGAATGACCCTGGTGCCGGCCAGATGGTCGCCTTTTTTGACGGGAAAGTAGCTGTGCCGGGTGGCGATCATCATTTCGCCCAAGGCGTTCAGCGCTTTCAGCCTGGGCAAATCAGCGAGAAACAGCCCGTCGCTGTCGGCGACAACCTCAATTTTACCTTCCTTGACCGGCGTGGGAGACATATGCTCGCCGGCACAGATCCGGTAAAGGATTGCCGCCGCCTCATCCTCATGCAGCATATCCGCCCCAGCTTCCCAGACATAGAGATGCTCTTTGCCTAAGGAAAGCAAAACCGGGATATCTTCTTTAGTAACCACATGGCCTTTGCGGAAACGGGCGTCCTTGGTAACGCCCCGGATAATTTGGGTAATATCGTGGCACAAAACATGGCCTTCCGCCGCCGCGGTCTCGATCAACTTCATACGCCGACCTCCCTTATTTATTATCTTGATCTATTATTTTGATCTATTATTCTGATCTATATATTTTGATCTATTTTTACCTTGGCAAAGTATTCCTCAACAGTTCTTTTTTCTCATACAGCCTATCCATTAATTCCTGATCCAGCGGAACATCATTTATGCTTGCGATCATGTTGCGCGACCGGAAAATCTCCCTTGCGGTCTCGCCAAGCTGCTCATAGGTGATCTGCCGGTTTCTCTCGATATAGCTTTGAGGCGTTGAGATACCGCTGTCGAACGCCAACTCATAGGCGAATCGCCTGGGGCTGTCAAAAAGGGCCGCCATGCCGTCGGTATACGCCGCGCCAACGCACTCGAACGCCCTTTTGTCAAGGCGCTCTCTTTGCCGCGCCAATATGCCCGTTATCTCATCCATCATCTGCGCCGCCTGATCCTCGCGCGCGCCAAAAATGAAATACAAAAGCCCCCCAAAGTCATAAAACTCCAAATTGTTTTGGAACTCGTGTAATAGCCCAAGCTCCTCTCGCAAGCGCGCCGCGAATGGCGTCAACAGCCCATCGCAAAGCAATCCCCGCGTCAGTTCCGCTTGAATGGGCGTAATCTTACTTGTGTCAATATCAAAAGTCAGACCTATTTTTATTTTGTCCGCCTCACCGGTAAACAAACGATCGTGTCTCGCCTCTCGGGCCAGGAAACGCTCAGGCGTGATATCGGCGAGTTTCTTTGAGGCGCTTTTTACGAGACGGGAAAACCGTTTCCGCGCGTACCGCGTATGGTCTGGGGTGATTGGGCCTGTGAGAATGATCTCGCATCGCGCGCTGTCAAATAGCTCCGCTTTGTGCGCCTCCAGCTGTGGTCTGGTCAGCCTCTCCAGCTTTTTACGCGAGCCGGCGATCGGCTCACCGGCCGGGGCGTGATTAAAAAAGTCGCTGATCATGGTCTCAAGGCAATAATCATTACCGTCTTCCAATTGCCTGAAAACCACTTCTTTTTCCCGTCGAATATCCTCGCGGGTCCAGCCGTTTTCCTCAAACAGGCTCCCGAGTACGTCCGCGGCCGCGCCTAAACGCTCCGGGATCACCGTCAACTCAAATAATACCCGATCGCGAGAGGTAACGCCTCTGAGATAAGCCCCCAGACGCTCGATTTTATAATAAAATTCTTCTTGATTCATGCCGTCGCGACGGCGGAAGCACAAATGCTCCACCAAATGCGTGATCCCTTTTTGACCCCTAGATTCCCACGCGGCGCCGCCTTTCAGGATCAATATCAGAGTAATGCTGTGAGTACCTTCCATCCGACAGGTTCGTACAGTGATTCCGTTTGCCAACGTTTCCGCTAAGTAATCCATATATCTCCCCCTACGGTAAAGCCAAATTAGTTGCTCAATAAGCCATAATGACGGAAGTCAGCCGGTAAGGGCATATACGTTTTTATGAGTTTTTGAACAGTCCTATTTTTAATTTCAACCAGGCTACTCTCGTCAATCTGCACCGGTGCCGGAAGGAGTTCTATGGGGATAGACAATGCGCCGCTATTTCCTGTGGCAACCATCAAATCGGCGTGGGTGGTTCGCTCAATGCTGCCAGCATTATCAAGAGCAGCCCCCTTCTTTTTTAGCAAGGAAGCAGCTATTACCAAGATTGCGATAATGGCGGCTACAGCTATTGCTATCGGCAACACCTAATCCAT
>JAISDE010000117.1 GCA_031265035.1 Peptococcaceae bacterium
CGACGAGCTCTCTCACGATTTATCACCTCGCCGCTATATTCGCCAAAAGATTCAAGAATCCTTTAAACTATTTTTACATAAATGGATTATATTGTATTTCATGAACAGGCCCTGATTCAATTCTTATCCGAGGTTGACAAGATGAAAAGCGTGTACCGTCAGACAATGCTCGCGGACAAATCCCGCGAGGAAACGGATGCCGAACACTCATGGCATTTCGCTCTGATGGCGTTGACGCTCTTTGAGTATGCGGGCATTGACGGCGTGGACATAAACCGGGTCATCAGAATGGCTCTCGTCCATGATTTAGTCGAGATCTACGCCGGAGACACATTTGCCTATGACGTGAAAGGCTATGAAAGCAAAGACCAGCGGGAAAAAGAAGCGGCAGATAAGCTATTCGCCCTTCTCCCAACCGAGCAGGCGGCAGAGTACCGAGCATTGTGGGAGGAGTTCGACGCGATGGAAACTCCTGACGCGCGATACGCCAACGCTGTTGACAGACTTCAGCCGTTCCTCAACAACTATCTGACCGATGGTCACACCTGGGTCAAGCATGGCGTAAGCGTAGAGCAGGTTTATCAGCGCATGAACCCTGTGAAGACAGCCCTGCCCGCGTTATGGGAGTTCGTGGAGACAGTTATCCGCGAGAGCCGCGAAAAAGGATATATAAGGGTCAGCGAGCCGTCTGACATTTCTCCGCGCCCTGCCGCGCCGACGGACCGTCCCGCGGTCTACGAATGGCGTTTCCACAGCGAAACCACCAAGTCAGACGCTGTTGAAATCAAACTCATAAAGACGGGTAAAAAGGACTTCCTCAACTTGCTGCTCCTGGCTGACGAATCGGAGAGCATGATTGACAGATACCTTGAACGCGGCGAGCTTTTCGCCCTGTACGACGACGGCGACCTGAAAAGTATCTGTGTCGTCACGCGGGAAAGCGACGATACCCGCGAACTGAAAAACATAGCCACCTACGCGCGGTGGCAAGGAAAAGGCTACGGCGGCAGACTGCTCCGGCACATATTCGCCCATTACAGGGGCAGATACAAGACGCTACTTGTGGGGACAGGCGATGTCCCGCGGGCGCTGCGGTTTTACCAGAGAAACGGGTTTGAGATCTCACACAGGGTTAAAGACTTTTTCACCGCCAACTACGACCACCCGATGATTGAGGACGGCGTATTATTGGCGGATATGGTGTATCTAAAGCGTGAGCTTTGAGAAAAAAAGTTCAGCGGTGTCGCCACTGTCAGTGTGTATCTGTCACATATTGAACAGAGCGCGTTTATCAATAGCGTGGCTCATCGACTATATGGGGAGGAAGCCCTCCATCACTTTCACACCGAGCGCGATGACATCCAAATTGGGGAGCCGAAAAGGGTGAAAGCCTTGAAAACGTAGTTGTTTTCAAGGCTCTCATGATGGTGGAGACAAGGAGGATCGAACTCCTGACCTCTTGAATGCCATTCAAGCGCTCTCCCAGCTGAGCTATGCCCCCATGATTTAGAAATTACACGCGGAAATAAAGACCAACGCTACAACGCTATTTACCTATCCCGCAACGAGAGTAATTGTAACATACTTTGACCCGCGCCGCAATATTTTTTTCCGCGAGTTTTTCGGTCGGCGAGTCATAGGTAAGTCATACCTCGGCGAGTCATAAAGGGCCAGGTTATGCACAGTTTATTCACAACATGTGCATAACCTGGCTTTTTGTAAGGCTTTCGCAAAGTTTTCGCGAAGTTTTTGTAAAACGCCTTTTCGCCGCCCCGACAACTATCCGCCTCAGCGGCGGCCCGCTGCCCGCTCGGCAAACTTCCCCGCCGCCTCAGCAGCACCTCAGCGGCGGCTCAACGGCTCAACGGCTCCAATATCTGGCGGATCTGCTCCGGCTTGCGATCCAGGCGGTGCCTGGTCTCCACAAAACGAACCGTGCCTGTCTCGCCCCGCATCACGATGGTATGGGTGGTGGCGAAGTCGCCGTAAAACCGGACGCCTTTCAATAACTCGCCGTCGGTGACGCCGCTGGCGGAAAAGATAACGTCCTCTGTCCTGACCAAATCCTCCAGGGTAAGCAGCCGCTCCGGGTCGCCGCCCAGCATTTGGCTGGCTCTGTCCCTTTCCTCTTCGTTCTCCGGCCAAAGCCGGCCCATAAACTCGCCGCCCAGCGAACGCAGGGCCGCGGCGGCCAATACGCCCTCCGGCGCGCCGCCGACGCCGATCATCATATCAATACCGCTGCCATCAATGCCGGTAGCCACTGCCGGCGACACATCCCCGTCGGTAATCAGCTTGATCCGGGCGCCGCCCTGGCGGAGCGCGTCGATGATTTTCTGATGCCGGGGCCGATCCAGCACTACCACGGTCACATCCCAGACATCCTTGCCCAAAGCCCGGCCTACAGCCCTGACATTCTCCATCACCGGGCGATCCAGATGAATTTTCCCTCTGCACTTGGGGCCGGCGGCGATCTTATCCATATACATATCCGGCGCGTGGAGCAGGCAGCCTTTCGGCGCGATCGCCAGAGTGGTAATCGCCCCCGTCATCCCCTTAGCCACCAAATTGGTGCCCTCCAGGGGATCCACCGCGATATCCACCTCAAATTCGCTAGTGCCTTTGCCTACCTTTTCCCCGATGTACAGCATGGGCGCCTCGTCCATTTCCCCCTCGCCGATCACCACTGTGCCGGTGACATTGACGGAATCGAACATGGCCCGCATCGCCGCCACCGCGGCGCCGTCCGCCGCGTTTTTATCGCCCTTACCCCACCAGCGGGCCGAGGCCAACGCCGCGACCTCCGTCACCCGCGCGATTTCCAGGGACAATTCCCTGGCCATGATTTCCTGCCGTTGCGCGACCATACGTCAACCTCC
Organism: Peptococcaceae bacterium; assembly: GCA_031265035.1. Taxonomy (GTDB): domain Bacteria; phylum Bacillota; class Peptococcia; order DRI-13; family UBA5745; genus JAISDE01. The sequence goes on from JAISDE010000117.1 coordinate 2,880, forward strand.
TATCCCTAATCCCCGTCTCAGGTTCCCGTCCCAGGTTCCCATCTCAGGTTCCCATCTCAGGTTCTTCCCATCTCAGATCCTTACTGCCTCAGGTCCTTCCCATCCCAGGTTCTTCCTGTCTCAGCTCCCTATCTCAGATCCCCGCCTCAAACAGCTTATCCCAAACTCACATCCTAAACATCTTATCCTGAAGCCTTATCACGACTTGTCACGCCTTGCCATTGGAGCCAAAAATACGGATTTTCTCCCGCACGACCTCCACCATCGCCTGACGGGCCGGCCCCAACATTTTCCGGGGGTCGATCTCGTCCGGCTGTTTCGCCAATTCCTCCCTCAGGGTAGCGAGAAAGGCTTGCCGGATATTGGTATCAATATTGACCTTCCGCACACCCAGGGCGATGGCCTTTTTCAGGTCGTCCCCCGGCACGCCGGAAGAACCGTGCAGCACGATGGGGATGGGCACAAGGGCCTTGATTTTCTCCAAGCGCTCGAAATCCAACTTGGGCGGCAATTTATACGGGCCGTGGGCGGTACCGATGGCCACCGCCAGGGAATCCACGCCGGTCTCCGCCACAAAGCGCTTGGCTTCCTCCGGATTGGTCATCATAGCGTCCCGCGCGCTGACGTTGATGTGTTCCTCAATGCCGCCCAGCTTGCCTAATTCCGCCTCTGTAGATACCCCGGCCGCCCTGGCGATCTCAATTACCTTTTTGGTCATCGCCACATTTTCCTCGAAGGGCTTGCTGGAGCCATCGTACATTACGCTGGTAAAACCGCCGGTAATGCACTTGATGACCTGCTCCAGATCGGTGCCATGATCCAAATGGAGCGCGATGGGGACAGTGACGTTTTTGGCCGCCGAATTGCATAACGCGACCACATAGTCCAGTCCGGCGTACTTGATGGCGCCCTGGCTGGCCTGGATAATCACCGGCGCCCTCTCCAACTCCGCCGCCTCAGCGATCGCCTGCACAATTTCCATGTTGTTGCAATTGAACGCCCCCACGGCATACTTACCCTTTTCCGCCGCCTCCAGCAATGCTTTCACCGTCACCAATGCCATTTTGTTTCCCTCCCTTTTATTTTTTTGACGTATATTTTACGGTCTGGCGACCAAAGCACCGCCCCGTGGCGAAGCTTCAGCCGCCGCCGAACGCCAGCCCGTTCTTGGCCGCCAGCGCCGCGCCCACAAAATCCCGAAATAAGGGATGGGCTCGATTGGGCCGGGACTTGAACTCCGGCTGATAGGAACAAGCCACAAACCAGGGATGGTCGGGCAATTCCGCCACCTCCACAAACTCGCCGTCCTCCGAGCAGCCGCTAAATAAAACGCCGCCCGCCGCGAAAACCTGTCGATAAGCGTTGTTGAACTCCAAGCGATGGCGGTGCCGCTCCCGAATCATCCCGCCGCCGTAAGCGCGGCCCGCCCTGGAATTGCTTTGCAGCGCGCAGCCGTAGCTGCCCAGCCGCATAGAGCCATTTTTGCCAAAGGTGGAATGGTCGCCGCAATCCTCCTTGCGGGCATAATGCGCCACCAAATCCTTCCGGCCGGGATGCGCTTCCTCCGAGCCGGCGTCCAGCCCCAGGACATGGCGGCCATATTCCACCATCGCCAGCTGCATACCCAATCCGATCCCAAAATAAGGAATCTGTCGTTCCCTGGCGTACTGGATCGCCAGAATTTTCCCCTCAATCCCCCGACTGCCAAAGCCGCCGGGCACCAAAATCCCGTGCAGCCCCGCCAGGATTTCCCCGGCCTTTTCCTCGCTGTCGATATCGCCGGAAAAAATCAGCCTGATCTCCACTGCCGCCTGATGAAAGATCCCCGCGTGACGCAGCGCCTCGCTGACGCTGAGATAAGAGTCCTGCAGCTCCGTATATTTGCCCACGATCCCAATTTTGACCTTGTCTTTGGGATTCTTGGCCCGCCTCACCATGGCTTCCCATTCCTCCATCTTGGCCGAGCCGCATTCCAGGCGAAAATAATTCACCACAATATCATCCAGGCCCTGCTCCCGGAGGATCAGGGGGATCTCGTAAAGGTTGTCCGTATCCGGCAGCTGAATTACCGCTTCCGGCTCAATATCACAAAAAAGCGCCACTTTCGCTTCCGTGTCCTTGGACAAAGGCCGTTCGGATCGGCAGACAATGGCGTTGGGCTGGATCCCGATGCTGCGCAGCTCTTTTACGCTATGCTGGGTCGGCTTGGTTTTGGCCTCCGCCGAGGCCGCGAGGAAGGGCACCAGCGTCACATGGATGTACATCACATTCTCGCTGCCCAGATCCCGGCGCATTTGCCGGATGGCCTCGATGACAGGCAAAGACTCAATATCGCCTACTGTGCCCCCCACCTCCGCGATCACCACGTCCGGGTGCAACTGCGCCGCCGCCGTTCGCAGCGCCGCCTTCACCTCATTGGTGACGTGGGGAATGACCTGCACGGTACCGCCCAAATATTTGCCCTCCCGCTCGCTGCGCACTACCCGGTCGTACACCGCGCCGATGGTGGTGCTGCAACAGCCCGGCAGAACGCTGTCGGTAAAACGCTCATAATGGCCCAGCGCCAGATCGGTCTCCGTCCCATCCTCGGTGACAAATACCTCCCCGTGTTGGGTGGGGCTCATATTGGCGGGATCGACATTGATATACGGGTCAATTTTCTGATTGACCACCCCAATGCCCCGGTTTTTCAGCAACCGGCCCAGCGAGGCCGCCGTAATGCCCTTGCCCAGGGAGGACACCACGCCGCCGGTAATAAACACATATTTTGTCGCCGCCATTGCCCACCCTCCCACTCACACTACTAATATCACATTTATTATCACATTTATCACATTTATCACATTTATCACATTCGCTCCGGCGCGGAGACGCCGATGAGCCTTAACACATTGCGCAGCCCAATCCGGGTAGCGTCCGCCAAAAGCAGCCTGGCCCGGCGCAATTCCCGATCCTCCACCAGGCAGCGGCATTCCGCGTAAAAGCTGTGGAACAAAGCGGCCAAATCCATCGCGTACCGGGGCAAACGATGGGGTTCCCGCTCCCGAGCGGCCAGGGCGATCTCCTCCGGCAGATCCGCCAGCTTCCGGATCAGCGCCCGCTCCGCCGGGTGGCTCAGCAATTGAACATCAGCCCCCGCCCAAGGCGAGACGCCAGCGCCCTTACCGCCAGCCCCCGCGCCAACGCCGCCACCACTGCCGGCAGCCACCGCGCCGCCACCAACGCCACTGCCAGCAGCCACCGCGCCGCCACCGGCGCCAACGCCGCCGTCACTGCCGGCAACCCCCCCGCCGCCGCCGTTTTCCTCCACCGCCGCCATTTTCAGCAGGCTGTGGATGCGGGCGTGAGCGTATTGCACATAATAAACCGGATTATCCGCCGACTGGGACTTAGCCAAATCCAGATCAAAATCCATCTGGCTGTCGGCCCCCCGCATGATGAAAAAGAATCTGGCCGCGTCCCGGCCCACTTCCTCCACCAGCTCGTCCAAGGTCACATACTGGCCGCCCCGCTTGGACATGCGCACCGTCTCCTTGCCCCGCAACAGCCGCACCAGCTGCATCAAAATAACCTCCAGCGCCGCCGGATCCCGGCCGATAGCGGCCATCGCGCCCTTCATCCTAGCCACATGCCCATGGTGGTCGGCGCCCCAAATATCGATGACCACAGCGAAGCCCCGCTCAAACTTATTCCGGTGATAGGCGATATCCCCGGCGAAATAAGTAGGCACGCCATTGGCCCGCACCAAAACCTCGTCCTTCTCGTCGCCAAAAGCGGTAGTTTCCAGCCAAAGGGCGCCCTCCTTCTCGTACAGCAACCCTTTTTCCCGCAGCAGATTGACAGTCGCCCGGATCTCGCCCCCGTCGTGCAGGCTCTGCTCGCTGAACCAAACATCATAGCGGACGCCAAAGCCCTCCAGGCTCCGCCGGATCCGCTCCAGCTTCTCTTTCAGGCCCGCCTGAATCATAAACTCCCGACGCAGGACGGAATCCATTTGCAAAAACCGATCGCCCTCCGCCGCCAAAATCCCCTTGGCCGTCTCAATGATATCCTCGCCCTGATAACCGTCCTCGGGAAACTCCACCTTTTGCCCCAGCAGCTCCAAATAACGGGCCTCCAGGGACTTGCCGAAATTCTCGATTTGATTGCCGGCGTCATTGAGATAATATTCCCGGCTGACCTTAAACCCCGCCGCCGCCATAATATTGGCCAAGCTATCGCCCAACGCCGCTCCCCGGGCGTTGCCCATATGGAGCAGCCCGGTAGGGTTGGCGCTGACAAACTCGATCTGCACCTTGCGGCCGCCGCCGAAATCACTGGCGCCATAACTCTCATCCGCCGCCAGAATAGCCGGCAACGTCGGATGAAAATAGCCGGCGGTCAAATAAAAATTGATAAACCCCGGCCCGGCGATCTCCAGCCTGGCCAGCCAAGGCAAATCCTGGGCAAAACTCTCGCTCAGGATCTGGGCGATCTGCCGGGGCGCCTTTTTTTCCTCCTTCGCCATCAACATCGCGATATTAACAGCAAAATCCCCGTGGTTTTTGTCACGGGGGGCCTCAATCGTAAAAGCCAACGGGCTGATGGTACTCAGTTGACCGGCAGCCGCGGCCCGCTCCCAGGCCGCCAGCGCCTCCTGCTGAATCAAGACTTTGATTTCTCTTACGGGATTCATCTTTCGCTTCCTTATCATTGGTGATTCACGCTACTATTATAGCCCTCGGCCGCCATGGCGTCAACCGCCGCGCCCAACCCGGCCCGCCGAATACTCAGGTAATATCCACCATATCATTGCGGATCCAGGCGGTCAGGCCATAGCTGAACTCGACTTTATACCAATCACCGCTGACCTCGGTAATTTTGGCCGTCTCGCTGGGCAGCAAAATAGCGACCACCTCATGGTTGGTGCCGGCCCCTTTGCGCATATTGGCCTGGTTGAGACCCGTCTTCAAGGTAATATTTCTTCCCACGTTGCCGGTCGCGCCGCCGCCGGTTGTCGTGCCACCGGTTGTCGTACCGCCGCCGGTACCCGTACCAGCGCTCCCGGCCGTCCCGCCGCCAGTTGTCGTACCGCCGGCCGTCCCGCCGGCCGTACCGCCGCCGGTCGTCGTCCCGCTCCCGGTACCCGCTCCGCCCCCGGTCGCCGCGGCCGCGCCGGTCTGAGCCGCCTGAATCTCGGCGACAGTGGGCATCCGGAGTAAAGCGTCAGCCGTCAGCGTGATGACGATCGGCTCAGTGGCGCTGACATACTCCACCTTGGCCCCAAAGCACTCGGAGACAAAACGGACAGGCAGCAAGGTTCGGCTCTCCTTGATCACCGGCGCTTTCGCCAGGGTGACCACCTGGTTGTCGATCTTCGCCAAGGTAGAGCCGGGCCAAAGCACGATCTCCCGGCTGCCCAGGCGCAGGGTCACAGTATTTTGATTGTTGTCATACTCCACGTCGATCCCCAGCGCGTCCATCACAAACCGCGCCGGCACCATCGTAAAACCGTCAATCAACTGGGGCGGCACATCCAAAATCACCGCCGTCCCATCCTTGATGGCGATCAGCTGATTCAGAGTCAGGGAAACCACCTTGGGCGAGGTATCCACCGGGGTGACCTCCACATCGGACACGATTTTGATCTCAAAGGACTTGGTATCCATCGTCCGTATACCCTTCAGCGGCGCTATCCCCATAATATAGATGGCCGGCGGCGGGTTTTGAATGCCCGCGGCCGCGGCCACCACCACCTGAATCTCCCCGCTGATCGGCGCGCCCACCGGCAAAGTGAAAATCACTTCCCGCCGGCTGGGATTGATCAGCACGCCGGCGCTTTGCTGCCCGTTGACCGTGATATGCTGCGGCGCTATAGCGCCCGGCAAAACCGTCCCGTTGGGAAACGTCAAGGTAAAGCCCAGCACGCTGGTATCTTCCATCAACTCTATACTGTTGCGCTCAAAGGTAAACGTATATTGGCCCAGAGCGCCGGCACCGTTGGGCGTCACCTTGACGGTGGGGTTTTTATCGTCCACCGGCATATAAATTTGATCCGGGGTCTTGCTCATATCAAAAGGAAAAGAGGTCACCGTCGCCGTATTTTTCGTGGTCGTCACCTTTAGCGTCGCGTTGGTATTGTCCCGGCTGATAGTAATGCCGGAATCCGGCGCGAAGACCACCTCCACCGGATAATTGTCGGGAAAATTCATGGTGGAGGAAAGGGGCAATATGGCTTTTTGCCCCACGATCACCGGGTTCAGCCCGTGCATCTTGATTTGGTTGACGGTAATTTTATCCGCGCTCACCGTCTGAGGCAGGCGAAAACCGGCGGGGAAATCTATCAAAATCTGATCCACGCCGCCGATCAGCTGCCCGCCCTTGTTGGTCATAAAGCTGACGGTGATTTGTTCCGCCTCATAGCCCTTTACCCGCCCCAAAGTCACTCTGGGCATGGAAACGCCGTCGTTTGAGATAAACTCGGAAATGGTAAATCTGGGCGACTGAATCGGCAGCGTCTCCCTGGAGGTATAGACAGTCAGGCTGTACTCCCCTTTTTCCTCCGGGTTTTTCATAATGCCGGCCGCCAGATTGACAATCACCTGCTGCCCGCCATAGATCGTGGTATTTTTGGCCAGCAGGATCGTCAGCGTCCCCTTGGAATAGTCCACGCCGCCGCAAATCTGCCCGTTCACATCGATGTACCCTGCCTGCCAGCCGCTGGGGAACTTAAACTCGGAGGGGAAAACGATATGGATGGTATCCAGCCCACCATTCAGGATTTGGTTGGAATTGAACGTAATCTGATAACGGCTGTTCTCACTCACCGCGTTGTTGTCCGGGCGTACCTCCAAATTGGTAATGCTGGTATTGCCGGCGGTCTGGGCCAGCGCCGCCCGCGGCGGCCAGCCGAGAAACAAGAGCGCGGCCAACACGGTCAGCGCGGTCAGAGCGAAGGCTTTTTTTCTCATCCTTTCCCGTCTCCTTTCCTGGGGTTCCTATCTTTCAGGGTTCCTGTCTTCCTGTGTTCTTGTGTTCCTGTCTTCCAATCTTTCAATATATCCAAATCTGCTATGCCCCGCGTACTATGCCCTATTATATCAAAAATCCGGTGAAATTTTCTACTGTTTTCATGGAAATTTCAATTGTTTTCTTAGAGCCAATAAATATTGTAGAAATTTCGGTGAAGCCATGGTAAAATATTAAAGAGGAGGGGATTTTTATGAATGTCACGCCTACGCAGACCCAAAAAATTCTCACAGGTGGTTACACATTCTCCCAACTGGGTTTCTCGCTGATGATTACCCGGCTAAAAGGTGTTTACGCGAAGGATTCCTCACCGGCGACCTTGCAAAAGTGCGCCAGCGAAATCAATGTATTTCTTGAAAAATTCAGTATGATTATGGCGGCGGATTTCGCCATGATTTCCAAACTTTAATTTCCCAAACTTAAATTTAGGGAGGCAAAAAAATGTTACTGACATTTGACGAGACAGCGAAAATGATCTCCAGCGGCCAGCCTCTGCATATCGCGGGAACGGAAAATCTGTTACGGAAGCTGCCCACCGGCCATTGGATCGGCGGCTCCACCGAATATTTTATGGCCCGGGGCGGCGGGAAAGTCACCAACGAGTTGCTTTTTGTGACCGATTTGCCTTACGCCGATTGCAAAATAAAGGGCTATGACGAAAGCTCCATCGCTAATGTGACGACCGACGCCTTCGAGAACGGCTTCTCCATTGTCATTTTACCCTTCGACAGCGCCGTGCACAAAGCCTACGCCAATAAAGCGCCGGGTTTTGAGGGCATGTTTATTAAAAACATCGTCGGCTGGATCGCCGGCGTCAACCTTGACGTTCCGGGCCAGACCCCCATCGCCGTCAACGGCGAGACAGGCGAGGTTTACGCTGACAAGGCGGTAGTGGCGCATATCGGCGTGCCCGGCGATAAAATGGTGAGCATCGGCATCATCAATATCTTCGCGCCGGACGAGAATTCGCCGATCATCGAGTTCACCGAGGAAGGCTTTACCGCGAAAACCTGTCAGATAAACGGCCAGGAGGTTTTACTCGCCGACTATATCGCGGGAAATAAAATAGACACCAAGTTGCCGCTGGTTGGCGATTACTCCGGCGCGAGCGTCAACACCTCCTTTAAGTCAATCGAGAACGGCGCGGTAAACTTTTACGCCCCCGTCTTTCCCGGCATAAAATACCAAATGGCAAAAGCGATAACAAATTACGTGAAAGAATTTCACGACCGGGTCAAAAGCCTTGACGACACTCAGGCGGCCTTTTCCTGCAACTGCATACTGAACTTTTTGTACGGCGAGCTGGAGGGCGAGGATATCAACGCGTTCTTTGGCCCGATTACCTTCGGGGAAATAGCTTATCAACTCGTCAACCAGACATTGGTTTACGTGACCATAGCGTAAGAACCATAACGTAAGGATCATAGCGTAAGGTAAAAGCCTTACTCGTTCGCCGGCCTGAACGCAAAAAATAGCCGCTCCATCCATTTGCTTGATGAAGCGGCGATTTTTTTTCTTTTCAGCGATTGATGCCGCATATATTTCTTTTACTGCTCCATTTGTTTCGCCAAAAAAGCGGCTCCTGTCTCTACCAGGCGCAGTTCGATATCATTAAATTTTTGATTGGACTCCTGACTGGCCAAAGCGACCGCTCCGATGGGATCCCCCTCGGCGATAATCGGCGCGATAACCACCGCCGAATATTTGCCCTCCCGCTCATCTCCCTCGCAAATCGCCGCGGCCAAAGCTGTGCCGGGCTGATTTTGCAGCATCGGGCGACGATCGCTCATCGCCTTATCCACACCAGCGCCAACAGGCTTATGCAGAAACTCTTTCTTTGAAGCCCCCGCTACGGTAATTGTTTGATCCCGATCCGTAATGATCGCGATATGCCCGGTAGCTTCATAAAGCGACTCCGCGTACTCGATAGCAAAATCTCCCAATTCTTTGATCAGGGAGTACTTTTTCAGGATGATTTCACCTTCTCTATTGACGAATATCTCCATCGGGTCGCCTTCCCGGATTCGCATAGTGCGACGGATCTCTTTCGGAATTACAATCCGTCCCAAATCATCAATCTTTCTCACTATGCCAGTTGCCTTCATTGAACCTATACCTCCTTGTTCCCCCTGTGCGCGCGTTTCGCCATAATTAAAATCCCCCGTATGGGCACCGGGAAATCTTAACAATAATAATAACTTCTCCTTTCTTTTAGATTAACTCCGCAATGCTATTATATCCTAAAAATTGTTGAAAAGCCATAATTTATTTACGTTTTTTAAGCCTATTTTAGGAATGATTCTAAATTTGATTTTTAGATCCTCTTAACAATATGATTCTGAACGAGAAAAAGTCCGGCCGCCGGACGACTCAATAAAAAGCCAGCGTCAAAAAACGCTGGCGAAAATACAAAATAACCCTGGACGGCATGACCTTTGCGGATAGCCTAAGGACTTGTGAAATAATAAGCGGTCAGCCAAGTTATGCTAAATTATGCTAAATTATACCGAATTACGCTATATCACCACCGCCGCCGGCGGCGCTAAATCGAAAAAGATGAAAAACACATCGCCCTCGTAGCCATCGTCGTAAAGCTCCATATAGCTGATGCTATACTCCTGCCTGGCCTCCGGGCGGGGCACCTCATAAACGCACAGGCCGGTAATCGTGTCCGCCGCGACCAGGCCATACTCGTCTTCCATCTGGCTGGGGTGGAATTTCGGGATGGGATAGCCAAAATCCTCATCCCCCTCACCCCACTGCGCCTGGAAATCGTCGGAGTACATGGGGATAATCTCATCCAGCACATTGGTGACAGTTATTTCTGTCACCAGAAAAACCATGCCCGCCGCCGGCGTCTCCCCCTCGAAACGGTTCGTCAGGTAGGCGTCGTCAACGCTGAAAGCGAAAAAAACGTTCTCCAGGGTATCGCCCAGAACCCCCTCATAATACCCACCGTCGTCGTCATCCCAGTAATCATCATCATACCAATCGCTGTCGTCGTCATCCCAGTAGCCATCGTCATTCCAGTAGCCATCGTCGCGCCAGTAGTCATTGTCACTATTATGACCGCCGCCACCGCTTTCGGCGCGGCCGACCCCACTGCCGGATTGACCGGTGGTCGGCGACGACAAAGCGGCGCCGGCGATCCAAAAGGCGATAACCAAGCAAATGAGCAATATTATCGGCCTGAGAAGGGACGCGCGCAGACGGGCATGCTTTTCATCTTCCGACCAGGAAGCGTTCGCCACGGCCAGCACTTGCCGATAATAATGAGCGTTAAAGCTTTTAGCGCCGCGGATGATGGAGCGTAGCCCCCAAATCAGGATGCCGCAAAATACCACGACAAAGACCGTGCCGAACTCTCGTCTGTCGCCGGAGCGACTGAGGCGAATCAGGCTGACGACTAGAGGGGTGAGCCACAGCGCCAGTAAAAAGGCGATCAAGGGTGGCAGATAACACCGCAGGAAAAAATCGCTTTTGCGGTAAAGGGCGATAAACGGGCCTAAAAACAAGACTGGCAAATTAAAATCGCCTTCCTCGCCCCCCTCGATTTTCTCAAACTGCCGCCGGTAATACTCGCTCGGCGCGTAGGCGCTGGCCAACGCAGGCGGCGACGCCGGCCCGGGCGCTGGCCCGTCGCTGCCGCCAGCGCTGTTGGCCCGGATACCGTCCAGGAAGTCGCCCGCGATACTGTCCAGGGCAGCGCCGTAGCTAGCCGGCTGGCCGGGGCCGGGATCCTGGCTGGCGCCGTAGCCGGAACTGGCGCCCGCTCCAGGCTCGGCACCCAGGCCGGCGCCGTAGCCCGCGCCCGCTCCAGGCTCAGCGCCCAGGCCGGCGCCGTAGCCCGCGCCAGCCCCAGGCCCTGCGTCCAGGCCGGCGCCGTAGCCCGCGCCCACCCCCGGCCCTGCGTCCAGGCCGGCGCCCTGGCCGGTGCCCACCCCAGGCCCTGCGTCCAGGCCGGCACCCTCCTGCCCCGTTGTGAGCCGCCGGCCGCACTTGGAGCAAAAAACGTCGCCCACCACCAACGGATTACCGCAATAAGAACAACACACTGAGGTTACCCTCCCCGCCAATTCCTCCTAAATTTCTTTCCGTCGCCATAGAGCGCTAGCCATCGGCGTTAATTTTCGCCACCAATTCCTGAATAACCCGATCCGCGTCCCCATAAGCCACCTGGCAAGTCCCTACCTGGGGATGGCCGCCGCCGCCGTACTCCAGCATCAACTGGCCCACATTGGTTTTGGAGGTGCGATTGAGAACGCTGTGCCCCACGGCGATGGGGCAATTTTGCTTGCCCCGCCCATCCACGATCCAAAGGGAGATATTTTGCTCCGGATACAGGCTGTACACCAAAAACCGATTGCCGGTATAAATCTTCTCCGCGCCCCGCAGATCGGTGATAATAGCGTTGCCGGTCACCCTGGTGCGCTCCTTTACCATCTGGCGGAAAAGCGCGTCCTGCTCAAAATACAGCTTTACCCGCTCCCCCACATCCGGATCCGCCAAAATTTGTTGAATATCCTGATGCCGGCAGGCGTCGATCAGCTTTTCCATCAGCTCATAATTGCTGATTCGGAAATCGCGGAAACGCCCCAACCCGGTGCGGGGATCCATAATAAAGCCCAGCAGCACCCAACCCTTGGGTTCCTGAATATCCGCCGCCGTCAGCTTGGCCGCGTCCACCTTGTCCACAGCCTTGACCATTTCCTCCAGCCCGGGCAGGCGCTCCCTGCCGCCGTAATAATCATAAATCACCCGGGCGGCGCTGTCCTCCAGGCGGCTGGCCCCCTCAAACCGCACGCCCTCCCCCAGGCGCTCGCTCTCGCTGGAGTGATGATCAAACCACAGCTTGCAACCCTCGACATAAGGGACGTTAGCCAGCACGTCATTATCATTTACTTCCACCAAGCCATCCTGCAAATCCTTGGGGTGAACAAATTTCCAAGAGTCAATGATCCCCAATTCCTTTAACAACGCCGCGCAGGCCAGCCCGTCAAAATCCGATCTCGTCAATAATCGCATAGCTGCTTCCTCCCTTTATTATCTTACGCGCGCTCACCCCCGCGCTTTCGCGAAGCCGCGCCCGACTTGACAACAGTGTACTTGATCGCCTGATTAAAAGCAAGACGCCCGCCTATATTTCGCCCCAATTTTTCACCGATTTTTCACCAATTTTGCGCCATTTCTCGCCTGCTCGGCCAGCGCCGCTTTAGCTTCTCGCCTGCCTCGCTTCAGGCGCTGCCCTAATTTTCCGCCCGGCGCCTGATATAGCCCTGATGGCAAAGCAACTCCGCCATCAGCACATTGCCGCCGGCGGCGCCCCGCAAAGTATTGTGGGAAAGGCAGACAAACTTGATGTCATACTGGCTGTCGGGCCGCAGCCGCCCGATGGACACCGCCATTCCCCCTTCCAGCTCCCGATCCAGGCGGGTCTGAGGCCGATCCTCCTCTGAAAAATAGCGCAAAAACTGCTTGGGGGCGGAGGGCAGGCCCAGCTTTTGGGGCAAGCCGGCGAAATCCGCCCAAATCTGCCGAATCTCACCCAAATCCGGCTGGCGCTCAAACGCGGCGAATACCGCCGCCATATGGCCGTCGCTGACCGGCACCCGCAAGCACTGAGCGGTGATACTAGGCCCCGCCGCCGGCATGATCCCCTCATCTGTGACCGCGCCCCAGATTTTCAGCGGCTCCCGCTCGCTCTTTTCTTCCTCGCCCTTGATCAAGGGCTGCACATTATCCAACATTTCCGGCCAGGTCGCGAAGGTCTTGCCGGCGCCGGAAATCGCCTGATAAGTACACGCCAGAGCCTTGGTCAAGCCGTATCGCCGATGGAGGGGCCACAGGGCGGGCAGGTAGCTTTGCAGCGAGCAATTGGACTTGGTGGCGATGAAGCCATTCTCCGTGCCCAACCGCCGGCGCTGCCGCCGGATCACCTCGGCGTGCTCCGGATTCAATTCCGGGATAATCATGGGCACATCCGGCGTCCAACGATGGGCGCTGTTGTTGGACATGACCGGGCACTCCCTTTTGGCGTAAGCCTCCTCCAGCGCGCGCAGCCGCTCTTTCTCCATATCCACCGCGCAAAACACCAAATCCACCCGCTCCGCCAGGGCCTCGATATCTTTTTCCCCGTCGAGAAGAATCATGCCTTTGACCTTTTCCGGCATCGGGACAGGCATACACCAGCGCCCCCCCCCCGACCTCGCCGTAAGTTTTGCCAGCCGACCGGGCGCTGGCGGCCAGGGCGGTGAGCTCAAACCAAGGATGCCCCACCAGCAAAAGGATCAATCGCTGCCCGACCATGCCGGTAGCGCCGATAATACCAACCCGCCACGTTTTCATGATAAGCCTCCTCGTCTTTTTCTCAGGTCTCTTTCTTATGTCTCTTTCTTATGTCTTTTTCTTATGTCTTTTTCTCAAAAACAGCGCCGCAGCGCGGGCAATGGATAGCGATTCGGCCTTTGCCCACCGGAACCCGCAAAGTTTTGCCGCAGTCGGGGCAGCGAAAATAACTAAGCGTCCTGATATCCCGGAGCTGCAGAAAAAGCCTTTTGCCCCGCTCCGCCACCGGCCCCCACAGGAGCATAAACTGCCGGTTTTCCGCCTGCCGCTTGCTTTTATTTTTGGAAAACAGGCGAAAAACGGCGTAAATCAGGCAAGCCAGCGACAGCGAGCCGAAAATCGTGACGCCGGTAAAGCGTCCGGCCAGCGACAGCGGCCAATAAATAATTAAAAGAGCGATCGTCAACTGATCCGGGCCATTGCGCCCCGCCCGTAATTTTTCCAGCCATCTCAACGGCAGATCCTCCCGCCCCAAGCGTTTTTCCAACTCCAGCGTTTCTTCCAGCGTTTCTTCCAGCGTTTCTTACTGAATCATAACATAGGCCAGCGAATTCGTAAACAAAATTCCCACAGCCATCGCGGTATTTGCAAATTGCGGTATTTATCATTCGTCATCCCGGGCCTCGCCATTCGTCATTCCGGGCTTGTCCCAGAATCCATACCTCTTCAGCGCCCGCCGCCCGCGCGTTTGCCCCCAGCGCCAAGTGCCAGCCCCAAACTTATAGCAACACTCCAGGTTTTTTTCGCACGGGCTTGACAATGCCGCTAATACAGTATATACTGTATATAGTGTTATTATTGCGAGGGGATGAGGCTTTGAGAATTATCGTTTCCAATCGCTCCGATGTCCCGATCTACGAGCAGATTAAGGAGCAGATTAAAGCGGCGATTTTCGCGGGGGAATTGCGGGAGGATGAGCTTTTGCCCTCCCTCAGGCAGCTCGCGCGGGACTTAAAAATCAGCGTTATCACGACTACACGGGCTTACAGCGATTTGGAGCGGGAAGGCTTTGTCGTGAGCGCGCGGGGCAAGGGCTGTTACGTCCTGCCCCGCAATCAGGAACTGGCCCGGGAAAACGCCCTGCACAAAATGGAGAGCGGCCTGAGCGCCGCCATCGCCGCCGCCAAAGCTGAGGGCATTGGCAAAAACGAGATAATCGAGAGACTACACTTGCTATGGGAGGTTGATTATGAGTAATATTGTGGGCAGCGATTTGGCCAGTAATGTTGACAGTAATATTTTAGAGGTTCGGGGGCTTTGCAAGCGATACGGCGAATTCGCGCTGAGCGATGTGACCTTCGATGTGCCCGGCGGCTATATTATGGGATTTATCGGGCCGAACGGAGCGGGGAAAACCACCACCATCAAGCTGATTTTAAACGTGATCCGGGGCGACGGGGGCAGCGTGAGACTGTTTGGGCGGGAGAGCGCCGCCGCGGGAAATGAGTCCATCGGCGTTGTGCTGGACGCGCCGCTTTATGTTGACGATTGGTCGGTCAGCGACGCGGCGGCGGCTATATCGCCCTTTTATCACAATTGGGATAAAAGGGCCTTCGCGGGCTACGTTAAGCGCTTAGGGCTTGAGCCCAAAAAGAAAGTGCGGGAGCTTTCCCGGGGCATGAAGATCAAGCTGCAAATCGCCGCCGCGCTTTCCCATGACGCGAGGCTGCTGATCCTGGACGAGCCAACGAGCGGGCTTGATCCCGCGGCCCGCGACGAGATCGGCGATTTATTGCGGGAGTTCGTGGCGGACGAGAACAAAAGCGTTCTATTCTCGACGCACATAACGTCGGATCTTGAGAAAACCGCCGATTACATTACCTTTATCCTAAACGGTCGGATCGTCTTTACGGGCGCGAAGGACGCCTTGACGGAGAAGTACGCCCGGGTGACCGGCGGGCCGGAG
>JAISDE010000129.1 GCA_031265035.1 Peptococcaceae bacterium
CCGCGTCGGCGGCGGCTTTGGCGATGGCGGTCATGCCGATAATGGCGTTCATGGGCGTACGCATCTCGTGGCTCATATTGGCGAGAAAATCGCCTTTGGCCTGACTGGCGTGGCGGGCCTGCTCCAGCGCCTCGGCCCGTTCCCGCTCAATTTGTATTTTTTCGGTATCGTCCCGCCCGATGACGCCAATGCCCGCGCTATCGGAGTCAACGTCCGGCCCGCCCAGCAGCCCGATGGGGTGGACAGCGAAGATCGACAGGCGCATCATATGCGCGCCGCCGCCCTTGTCCCGCATGGTCAGCAGAGCCTCCTGCCGCTGGCCGCTCTGGGCCAGGGGCAGGTACCGCTCCTTCAGGAGCGTCAGGGTCTCGGCGTCAAACAAAAGCTCCAGGCCGCCTTCGCCGATCTCCTGACGGGAAAAGCCGCAGGTCATGTAAGCCGCCTCATTGAAGTATTTCAAGGCGCCGTTTGGATCAAAGGCGCAAATAAATTGCGGTGAGTTTTCCACGATGGAGGACAGACGGATCAGATTTTGCTCCGCCAGGCCTTTGGCCGCGGCCCCGGCGATCACACTGCTGATCATGCTGATCAATTGCTTGTCGCTCTGGCTCCAGACGCGGGGCCGGAGGCATTCCTCTATGCCCAGGACAGCCCATAGCTTGCCCTCCACGTACAGGGGCGCCCAGATAAAGGACTTGACGCCGCCGCTGGCCAGGGCGGCGTATTCCTCCCGCCCCTGAATATCGTCGCGATAAATCGCCGCGCCGGCGATGTCCGACGGCTGAGTCTGGGAAAAGCTGCCGATAATCAGCCGATCGACTTCGGCCATACCGCCGATGGCCCCGATAGCCTCATCGCCGGCCTGCCAGACATGAGTGGTCCTGACGGCGGCGCCGCCATTATCCCTGTCCGGATCGGCGACGGCGATCAGCATCCGGGTCACGCCCAGAAACTCGCCGGTGACTCGCAAGGCATTATTGATCAATACCGGCATACTTTCCTCGGCGATAAACCCCTGGGATAAAGCGGACATCAATTCCTGCTGTCTCAGGCGCCGCTTGAGATCTTTCTCTTTTTTGCGATAGAGGTAAAAACTTAAACACCCGCTGGTCACGGCGGCGGCGATAGCCAGCATCAGCAAAAACATTTGGGTGGCGATATGCCCCCGCACCTCCAGAATCTGCTCGTCGCTGATATCTACCCCGGCCACAGCCACCACCCGCCCCCGCTCGTCAAGTACCGGCGCGAAAGCGGAAAGCAGGCCGGAATATCCTACCGAGTAATTACCTAACCCGGCCGTGGCGGCTATGCCGCTCAGAGCCAGATTGGGGCTTTCCTCCGAGTCGACGGGCGGGGTGGACAAATCCACGGAGTCCGCCGAGGTGTCATTGTCCACAACGAACTGAAAGCGGCCGTCGGCGGTGGGCCGCAGATAATAGGCGAAAAGCACCCGGGATTCAGCCGCGAAAGCGATCAGCCGGTTTTTGACCTCGGCGTACAGCGGCGACGCCATATCCGCCGGTCCCCTCAAGACCGCCAATTCCTCAGGCTCGATAACCTCGGCGGCGGAACGGCTGATCGCCAGCAGTCTTTCCTCGATATTTTCCTTCAAAAAAGATGTGATAGTGTCAACCATTATGCTGGTATATATGGCTATAACCACGACGACGAAAGAGGACAGAAAAAACAGCAGGAGCGTCAAGTTGTCGCGAAAAAATTTTCTCATACCAAATCCTCACAGTAAACTGGCCTACAACTTGATGGCCGACCAGCGGGCGCCGCGAAAACGGCGGGCCAGCAGGGTGACCCGCAAAACCTGATCCACCAACATGCCCAGCCAGGCGCCCAAAAGGCCAAGGCCCATGGGATAGCACATCAGCCAGGCGGAGGCGGGGCGAACGATGGTCAGGCTGACCAAAGACAGGGCCGCCACATAAGTGGTATCGCCGGCGCCCCGCAGACAGCCGGCCAGCACCACCTGGGAGGTCTGCGCGAAGCAAACCACCGCTATAATCAGCACTATTTGGCCGCCCAGCGCGAGAATGGAGGCGTCGTCGCTGAACAGGCGGATGATATCATAACGAAAGACCACAAAACCCACCGACAGCGCCAGCGCCCCTACCATCGCCAGACGCTGGGACACTTTGCCGTACAGCATGGAGAGATCCGGCCGCCGGGCGCCCAGGTTTTGGCCCACCAGCGCCGACGCGGCCACCCCGATGCCATCACCCAGGGCAAAGGACATATTCACGATATTCATGCAGACGATATGCGCGGCGTAAGCTATGGTGCCCAGGGCGGCCACCAGGCGGGTATAGGTCATCATGCCCACCCGCAAAAAAAGCTGCTCCGCCAGGGCGCTCAACCCTACCTTCGCGATGGAGCCCATCGTAGCCCGCTCAAACCGCCAGGGGCTTTTGTCCCATATATTGATAAAACAATCCCGATCGCATACCGTGGAAATCGCCATAAAGCAAGCGACGACATTGCCGATGACCGTCGCCAGGGCGGCGCCCCGCACCTCCAGCCGGGGAAAGCCGAAACGCCCGCCGATCAGGAGATAGTTGAACACAATATTGACGATATTGGCGGTCAGATTGGTGCGCAGGGAAATCCGGGTATTGCCGATGCCCCGCTGGGCGGCGTTGATGGTCAGGCAGACAGAGTGAAAAAAAACGCCGACGATGAGGATCTGGAAATAAGCGACAGCGTCCGGCAAAAAATCCGGCCGGGCGCCCACCAGCAACAGCAGGGGCCGGGCTAAAATAAAGGCCAAGCCGCAAGCGGAAAAAGCGACGGCGGCGCTGGTCATGATGGCTTGCTTCAGGCAACGGTTGGCGCCGTCTGTGTCATCCGCGCCCCGGCGGCGGGCCACCACGGCGGTGACGCCGATATTGAGGGAGAGGATGAAGGACAGCACGGCCAGGCGGGGCTGGGTATTGATGCCCACGGCGGCTATAGCCAGGGGGCCCAGTGAGGCTACCATAATCGTATCCACGGCGGAGGTCAGGGAGATCAAAAAAGACTCGGCGATGGAGGGCCAGGCCATCCGGATGTCCGCCCGATACGCCTCCCTTGACGAGGGCAGCGCGCCCTGAATCAGATCGGCGTTGACCATATGGGCCACAGAAAAAAATTGACCGGGGGAAAACCGCATAAAGCAAGCACATCCTTTAAAAATAATGCCGATCAATTTTTACGACTGTCCGCCAGGTCGGCTCCTGTTCCCTGGTTTTTTGACGGATGAGGGTCTTCAAGGCCATATCTTCCAGGGCAAAATCAAAATCCACCGCCACGTCAAAAATCAGATTGCGGCTAGCCTCGCCGGGCACCATACGGAAATCATGAAAGGTAAGGGAAGGATCTATCGCCTTGAGAATCCCGCCGATTTTTTCTTTCGCCTCATTCACCATGGGATCGTTGACCACCACCGGATCCATATGAATGGTCAGCGGCAGGCGGGTGGCGCGGAAAAAATCCTCCTCGATCCCGTCGATTAGCTCATGGCTGATCAGCACGTCCCGATCCGCCGGCACCTCGGCGTGAACGGTGACAAAGGAGCGGCCCGGCCCATAATTGTGGATCATCAGGTCGTGGTAGCCCAGCACGTCTTTATAGCCTTCCAGCCTGGCCCAAATCCCGCTCACCAATTCCTCGTCCGGCCGCTCGCCCAGCAAAGGGTTTAGGGTTTCTTTCGTCAGGCTGACGCCGGACCAAATGATAAACAGCGCCACCAGCAAACCGGCGCAGCCGTCCAGAGGCAGGCCGCTGTACCGGCTGACGGCGGCGCTGATCAGGACGGCGGCGGTGCTGATCACGTCGTTGCGGCTGTCCGCCGCCGCGGCCGCCAGCGCCTGGGAGCGGATCAGCCGGCCGGTGGCCTGATAAAAACGGCTCTGCCCCAGCTTGATGGCGATCGAGGCCAGCAAAATCAAAAAGGCTGGCGGCGCGAGGGTCACCGCTGTCGGGAAACGGATTTTGGCCACCGAGGCCAGCGCCAGCTGAAACCCAATCAGGATAATGATAAAAGAGACTATCAGGCCGGCGATATATTCGTAACGGCCATGCCCGTAAGGATGCTCCCGATCCGCCGGCCGGCCGGCCAGCTGAAAGCCGGCCAGCGTGACCACGGAGGCGCCGGCGTCCGAGAGATTGTTGACGGCGTCGGCGATGACGGAAAGGCTATGGTACCACAGGCCGACGCCCAGCTTCAGCCCGAATAAAAGCAAATTGGATACGATGCCCATCAGCCCCGCCAATTTGCCGTACCGCTCCCGCACCTCCGGCCTGTCCCGTTCCGCCCCGTCCTTTACAAACCGGCTCAGTATCTTTTGAAACATATCGTCGGCCGGC
>JAISDE010000216.1 GCA_031265035.1 Peptococcaceae bacterium
CCGGTCTCCGCCGCGGTCAGCGCGGTCTGGATCGTCGCCAAATCCCGCATCTCCCCCAGCAGGATCACGTCCGGGGATTGCCTGAGGCAGGCATAAAGGGCCGTCACATAACTCTGGGAATCCAGGCTGACCTCCCGCTGGCTGACCAGGCTCTTTTTATTGCGATGCAAATACTCGATAGGATCCTCCAGGGTAATAATATGCCCGGCCTTCGTCGCGTTTATCCGATCAATGATGCAGGCGAGGGTAGTGGATTTCCCGCTGCCCGCCGCGCCGGTGATTAAAATCAGGCCGTTGGAGGTCTTGGCCACCGACATTACCTCATCTGGGATCATCATGGTCTGGTAGTCGGGAATACCAAAAGGGATAATCCGGATCACGGCGGCCAGCGAGCCCCTTTGCTTGTAGGTGCTGACCCGGAAACGGGACAGGCTTTGGACAGTGAAGGAGAAATCATCGTCGCCGGCGCTCATGAGCCGATCCATATCCCGTCCGGCGTGTTGGTAAATATCCCGGACAATGGCCTCTGAGGAATCGGGGAAAAGCCTCTCCTCGCTGAGGGCGACCATGCCGCCCGCCAGCTTACAGATCGGCGGCGCCCCGGCTATAATAAAAATATCGGCGGCGTTCTTCTCAACCGCGCTTTGGAGGATTTCCACAAGTGTAAGCATCCAGCTTTTCCTTTCAAACACAAGTTCCTTCTCGGGAGCTCTCTCGAATTATTTCTCGCGAACTATCGCTCCCGAGCCATTTCTCGCGAAAACAAGTTCTTTCTCGCGAGCCCGCCCGGATTATTGCCCGGGCAGCTCCCCGTCCCAAATCGGCAGGGTATCGTCAAACTCCCAATCCTCTTTCTCCGCCACCAGCCATTCCGCGATCCGCAGGCCGGCTGGGGTTTCCTCCAGCAGAACGTTGAGATTCTGCCCGCTGTCGATAGGCACGCTGTAAGAGATCAAGCTGCCGCCGCCCGCCGGCGCCCTGGACAGCTCAATATCCTCGTCAAACACGGCGTCGCCGGCGGCCAACTGGTTGTAAATAGCGATCGCCCGGGTATCCGCCGCGTAATAACTCGCCACGGAGCGGGCGTAACTCTCCGTCAGGGCCAGATCATTTCTCGCCGTCACCAGGGTCAGGACAGAAAAAATCGTCAGGCACAGCACGGCGAACACCATAATAATCGAGGCGCTGCCCACATTAATGCCGGCGGCTTTCCGCCCGTCGTTCCCCGGCCGTCCCACTCGCTCGCTCATGACCTCGCCTCCCCCGCGGCGCCGGCTTCCAGGGAAAAGATAGACTCGCCGCCCCCAGGCCCCCCGGCCTGGCCGCCAGCCTTAGCCACCTCAATCGCCGCCGTCGTCTCATCGCTTTTCAGCAAGGTCATCACATAGGCGGGCGCCTCGCCCGGCCCGCAAGGCAGCCAATCCTCGTTATAGCCGATCCGCAGGCTATCCTCCCCCGCCGTCTCGCCGCCCAGGATACCGGCCACCTCGGCCAGATCCCCCCCCGCCGCCTTGAAACACTCGGCGGCGGAAGCGACCTTGGCTACCGCGTAACTCAAATCCTCGCTGCGGGCCGCGGCCAACTTGGCATAAGCGAAAACCCGCATACAAATAGCGGCGGAAACCGAAAAAAACAAAATCACAAGGATCAGTTCCATCATAAACAAACTGCTTTTTGAAGCTGATCTTTGTCTCACCCGGCGCTCATCCCTTCCATCACCAATCTGTCTGTCCTCTTATCTGCCGTATCGTACTGCCGGGCTTATCCCGGCCACCATTACTAGCCCTGCTACCATTACTAGCCCTGCCGTCTCTCGCCCGGCCGTCGCCGGCCTTGGCCCTTCGCCCTACCCGACGCGTCCTCAATCGCCCCGGGGCGCCAAATAAATATCCGCGCTATTGCCGCTCTTGCCCTCGCAGCGCGCCCGAATCAGGCCCTCGGCCACTTCCTCAAACTCCAGGCTCCGGGCCGGGATAATATTGAGCCCGGCCTCCGGCGGTAGCTCCGCTCCCATTTCGGTAAAAAGCTCTTTGGCGTAGCCGTCGTCATAATAAATATAAGTCACAAACTCGGCGCCGTCAATACGCTCGGAAAGCAGCAAAGCTGTGGTGTCGCCCAGCCTCCCCACAGAAACCCCGCCCTCGCTGTCAAAATGGCGCAGCTTCGCGCCAATATAACTCAGGCAGGTGCGTTCCTCATAATTGCCCTCCATCGTGGCGGCCACATCCCGATACACATTGGCGCCGGTGATCAGCACCATCAGGATCGAGGCGGCGAAAGCGCAAAACAGCGCCAAAGCGAAAACCACATCAACCCTGTGCTTGTTTGTCCTCATGGCCGCGTCCCCCTAATCCCCAGACCGCTCGCCAGCTCCAAAACCGTAATGTCCGGCATAATATTGGACGCGAAAATATCGTACTCCACCCGGAATTTCCTCTCGTCCACCCGGATGCCAAAATTCTCTTTCAAATAATCAAAACTCGCCGGATAACGCCCCTCGATAGCGTAGCAGCTGATCACCGCCCGCCGGATGCTTTCCTCCGCTACCCGCCGCTCCTCCTCGGCGCTGCCGGCGACGGCGCTGCTCAACCCATTGAGAAAAATCGCCACCACCGCGGCGAAAAGCAACACGGGAAAAGCGTGCTCCACCAATACGCCCCACCAAAAACCGCCTAATTTTCTACTTTTCATCAGCCCGCCCGCCTATCCGATCGACGACATGATCCCCATCAGGGGGATCATGACCGAGAGCAAAACCAAGCCGACAATCACCGACATAATAACCACCAGCGTAGGCTCCACCTTGCCTACCAGGCTCTCGATGCTATCCTGCACATCCGACTCGCCACGTCTGGCGATATCGTCCATCACCGTATCCGCGCTGCCCGTGCGAAAGCCGATCTCCAAAGTCCGGCATTGCGCCTTGGGCAAGATCTCGGCGTTGGCCACGGCGCCCGCGAAACTGCCGCCCTCCGTGATCAACTCCTTGCACCTCTTGACCCGCGCCGCCATCGCCGGATTGGGCACCAGCTTTTCCGCCATATTCAGCGACTCGTCGGGATCGAGGCCAATCTTCATGGTCATAGCTATCACGGCGGCGAAACGGGCGGCGTAAATCTTATCCCGCAGCCGCTTAAACAAGCCCAACCGGGCCAGGATATCCCTGTCCTTCCCCCTGAGATAAAGAACAAAACCCCCAACCACCACTATCGCCAACACTATCAAGATGAGGCCCCAGTTGCGGTTGATGGCCAGGCCGATACCCATGATGCCCACGGCCACCGGCGACATGGTACCCCCCAGCTGGCTAAACACATCGTTGAACACTGGCAAAACCCTGGTGATCAGTATCGTCACCACAAAAAGCATCATCAGGAGAAGAATCGTCGGGTAAAGCACCGCGTTTTTGACGCTCCTGACGATCTGCTCCTGACGATCGTAATACTCCGATAAAGCGTAAAGAACCGAGTCCAGATTCCCTGTGCGCTCCCCGATCTCGATCATGTTGACCATATAACTGGGGAAACGCTCTTGCTCCGCTATAGCCGCGTGCAGCTCCGTCCCCAGGTCGGTCTTTTTGTACAACTCCGCCAAAAGCGCTTTGCTGTCTTTATCTGTCTCGTCCTCCGCCAAAATATTAAATCCCTCGCTGACGGGGATGCCCGCCTTGATCAGCAGATGCAGCTCCAGACAAAAAGAGGACAAATAAGTGGCGCTAAGTATATTTCTTTTCATAACCAACTCCCCAACATCAAAATCCCTGCCCGCGACTGCCACCATAAATAATTATACTGAAGTTATACCATAATTATACCGTTTCAGCGCCCCAAGCGCAATACCCAATTTCGCCGGTTTATCTCTATCCTCACTCATCCTCACTCATCCTCACTCAAACCTCACCCCACTCACTCAAAAAACATATCATCAAGGCCCAGCAGGATTATGTCGCCCTCCGCCGCCGCGCGCTCTCGCAGAGCGTCGGTAAACCCGGATTTAGAGAACAAAATATAGCAGACCTTTGTGAAAGCCGGGAATAATCCCGCCCGGCGTTGGAGATTTTCCAGCGTATCCTCGCCTATCCTGACGTTTCGCCATTTACATTCCCCGAAAGCCGCCCGCTCGTCGGCGAAAGCGATAAAATCAATTTCTTCCTCCCGCCGTTCCCGGGGATTATTTCCCCACCATCCGCCGATTCTCTTGAAATCAAACAGCAGCCTTTTCTCCTTCAGCGCCCGCCACATATATTGCCTGGCGCATTCCTCAAAGACCCTGCCCGTATGGCTGTTGAGCCGCTCAGAAAATACCTCGTCGCAAACGCTCTCGCCCAGGCCCGCCATTATCCGGCTGAGTTCCGGCCGCGCGAAACGATACCAGAAAACAAACATCCAATCGCCCAAAATATAAATTGATTTTTTCGATTTTGTCTCGGTGACGGGATATTCCTTGCGGACAAGCCCAAGACTGACCAAGATGGAGAGCATCTTGCTGCACTGGCTGGTCTCAATACCCGCCTTCGCCGCGATCTCGCCCAACTTGCCGGCGCCGCCCGCTATAGCGGTAATGATGGCGTTGTAAGTCTCAGGGTTTCGCAGTTCCTGCTTGAGCAAATTCGCCGGTTCCTCAAACAGACGCCCGGCAGGGTCAAAAAAAAGGCGCCGCGCGTTCTCTCGGGGAGACGACTCATTATCAATTCGTCCAAGATATTCCGGGATGCCGCCGGTCATGCCGTAGATAATAATTTTTTCCTCGTCGCTAAAACCGGGAAGCATGGCGGCGCTTTCCAGATAATCAAAGGGCGCCAGCTTATATTGCGCCGTCCGGCGTCCGTAGAGCGGGCTTTGGTAGCCCAAAACCTGCCTCTCCATAAAGGACATGCTGGAACCGCACAAAATCAGGAATAGCTTGCTGTCGGCCTGATATTTGTCAATAGCGGCCTGCAAAATAGACGACACCGATTTGTCGCCGCCGGCCAGATAGGGATATTCGTCTATGGCAAAAATGATCCGTTCCCTTTTCGCGTACTCAAATATATAATCCACGGCGGCGCGAAAAGTCGGGAAAGGGTTTTTGGGCGCGCCCGGCGCCAGGGCCGACAGTATTTGCTCAGATAGAATCTCCAGGTTCTCTTTCGCTGTGGATTGCGCGGCGACAAAGTAGACAGTCTTTTTGCCCCGGCAAAACTCGTTAATCAAGGTTGTTTTGCCAACCCGGCGCCGCCCATATATGACCGGGAACTGAAAAGAATCCCGGCTGTAACTCGCGTTCAGGCTGGCCAACTCGCTTTTTCTGCCCACAAACATTTGCTAACCCCCCCGATTACTAACTGTACAATTACTAACTGTACAATTAGTATATGGCGCTGCCGACTGACTGTCAAGGGCGCTTTTCGGGGTACTGTGCGCTTTTTGAGGCATCCAATTTCGCCGCGTTATTTCGCCGCGAACAATGAACTATAGAAATGTCTACATTCTTATAGTTCGTTTTTAAAGTGTCATAAAGCTTGTAAATAACAAATTTACAGAACTCTCGCAGTAATACTATCGTACTTTTCCAT
>JAISDE010000226.1 GCA_031265035.1 Peptococcaceae bacterium
CCTGTTGCCGTCCTCGATGAAGATAACCTTGTCGCCTTCTCTGACGCCGAGTCTTTTGCGTATGTCAATGGGAATTGTGATTTGCCCTCTGCTTGTGATTTTTGCGACTTCCATATCCGGTCCTCCTTGATTTGCTTGAAAATCTTACTTTCCTTCAGTATATACAAATTTGTTCCGGAAATCAAGCCTTTTTCATTATGCCTGTTTTTCATGCTTGACGCGCTAGTGAAAAGCACCGGGAACGAATCTGAAATGATGATTTCATGATGTGGTTTATTTCGAGTATCGATAGAAGTAAACCAGATGATTTTGGCCTGTCGGCCTACAAAAACAAGGGCTGCCGCGTCGGCATGACGCTGGCTTCCCCGCTCACCGCCACCTGACCGTCCGACGCGCGGCAGACGGTTTTTAGCCGCAGCCGGTTTTTCGCCTCGTCTTTGGTCAAAATCTCCAGCTCCACGGTCAGGGTTTCCCCAATCGCTATGGGCCGCAGAAATTCCAGGGTCTGGGAGAGATAGACGGCGCCGGGGCCGGGGATCGTCTCCACCATAGCGGCGGAGATAAATCCCGCCGCTATCATGCCGTGGGCGATCCGCCCGGCGAAGCGGGTAGTTTTGGCGTAGTCCTCGTCCAGGTGCAGGGGGTTGCGATCCCCGCTCAAGCTGGCGAAAAGGTTGACGGTATCCTCCGTGATCCTTCGCCGGAACTCGGCTTTTTGACCCAGCCGCAACTCGGCGGCGGTATAGCCGCGCATAAATAGCCCTCCTCACTATTGCCATATTTTTGTTTCCGTCTCAGTATTACCATATTTTATTTGATTGTCAAAGCGGGCTAACCCTATTATGATGTTATTATAAACCCGGCTTTTGACAAGGTATCAATATCACATATCATACACCAACATAATACACCAATATCATAGCGTTGCCGGAGATCAACGGCGGTATGAACCAGATGAGAGGGGATGACGGGATCTTACCGCCCGGAACAGACGGAGGACGGGATGATGAGAGGCGAGAATCTGCCGCGCCAGCGAAGGCCGCTGGCCAAAAGCGGGCGGATGGGTGAAATCTACGCTTTCGCCAAGAAGGCGGCCAGCTCAGACAGCACGATCTTGATTTACGGTGAGTCCGGTACCGGCAAAGAGGTATTTGCCCATTATATCCATAAAAACAGCGCCAGGGGCGCCGTCTCTTTTATTCCGGTCAATTGCGCCGCCATTCCGCCGGAATTGATGGAATCCGAGTTTTTTGGCTACGCTCAGGGCGCTTTCACCGGCGCCAGCAAAAATGGCAAGCCGGGCTTGTTTGAGATCGCCGGCGGCGGCACTTTGTTTTTGGACGAGATCGGGGAGCTGCCCCTGGCTTTGCAGTCCAAGCTGCTGCGGGTGCTGGAAACCGGCGATATCATGCGAGTTGGCGGCAGTAAGGTCATCAGCACGGATGTCCGGATCGTGGCCGCCACCAACCGGGATCTTTATGGTATGACCAGAACCGGCGCTTTTCGGGAGGATCTGTATTATCGTTTGCATATTATCCCGATCTATTTGCCGGCGTTGCGGGAGCGCCGGGAGGATATCGAGTCGCTGGCCTGTCAAATACTGGCGGATTTCAACGCCAAATACGGTTATAACAAATTTTTCTCGGCGGCTACGCTGACGTATTTTCGGGAATATTCCTGGCCCGGCAATATCCGGGAATTGAAAAATGTGGTGGAGCGGCTGGTGATCATCTCTCAGGCCCGGGAGCTGCATATCAGCCGGGAGCACCTTTTCCGTCAGGTTGAGACGGGCCGGACGGAAAAGGCCTTTTCCGCGCTTGATTACGGCGCCAATTACCGGCAGGCGGTGGACGCCTTTGAAAGGGCTTATATTGAGGAAACCCTCAGCCGCTGCCAGGGCAATGTGACGGTCGCCTCCAAAATGCTGGGCCTCCACCGCTCCAGCATTTACAAAAAATTGCAGGAGCCGTGAGAGGTTGGGGCCGGCGGCCGAGCCGGGCGGCCCGGGCCAGCGGCTGAGGCCGGCGGCCGGGTCGAACGGCCAGGGCCAGCGGTCGAGGCCGGTGGCTGAGGCCGGCGGCCGAGCCGGGCGGTCAGGGCCGAGGGGGCGCCCCCCGCCCGCCGCCCCGATCTCAGCGGTTTCGAAATACGGCTGGCCGTTTCTCGAAAAAGGCCCGCATACCCTCTTTTTGATCCTCACTGTGAAAGCAAAAGGAAAACAAGCCCAGCTCAATGACAAGGCCGGTGTCAATATCTGTCCGCAGCCCTCTGTCGATGGCCTCCTTGGCGCAGCGGACGGCGATGGGGCCGTTGGCCAGGATTTTTTCCGCCAGGGCGTCTACGGCGCTCATCAAGGCGTCCGGTTCCGCCACCTGATTGATAATGCCCATATTTAAGGCTTCCTGCGCCCCCATGGAGCGGGCGGTAAAAATCATTTCTTTGGCTTTGGCCGCGCCGATCAGGCGGGGCAGCCTTTGTGTGCCGCCGGAACCGGGAATGATGCCCAGGCCGGTTTCAGGCAAGCCAAATTTGGCCTCGCTGGAAGCGACCCTAAGGTCGCAGCACAGAGCCAGCTCAAAGCCGCCGCCAAAGGCGTGACCATTGATCGCGGCGATGGATATCTTGCTCGCCCTGGCCAGCGCCTGGAAAGCCCGATGGCCGGCCATAGCCATCGCCCGGATGCCATGGGAATCCAGATCCTTCATCTCGCCGATATCGGCGCCGGTGGCAAAGGCTCTGCCCTCGCCGGTAATGACGATGAGCCGGACGGTGGGGTCGGCCTCGATCTCGGACACAGCGTCCAGCAGCTCCTCAAACAGCCGCCAATTTAAGGCGTTCAGGCGGTTGGGCCGATTCAGGCGGATTTCCGCTATTTCCGCCGTCTTTTTTCTTAAACATACAGTTTCCCTCTCCATAGGCAACACTCCTCGTTTCTCAGTTCCATTACCGGACGGCGACACAAACTTCATCCTGCCGGCGACCCACATAATCCGGCGACCCACATAATATCACAAAGCAAAATCCGTGCCAGCAGCGTCGCGGGTCAGCTTTCCCCGACCGATTACCCTCCCGGGGCGGCAATCGGCGGTAAGCTGTCGGAAATTTTCGACATTGGTGTAGAAAAAAACAGACGCTCACCCCCAACCAAGCCGGCCAACCCAGCCGGCGCCCCACCCCCTTGCCGGCGACGACAGATGCCTGTTTGCCGCGCCCCGCCGCCCTCCCTGGCGAGGCGCGGTTTTCTATGGCTTTTCTATGGCTTTTCTATGGCATTGTTTTTGCAACATAGTAGGCAAATACGGGAATATCCAGAGAGGAAGGCGAGGAAATTTGAAACAATGCGTAGTGATCGGCGCTGCCCGCACCGCCATCGGCGGCTATCTGGGCAGCCTGAAAACCGAGCCGGAGCAGCGCCTGGCGGCGGCGGCGATCCGGACGGCCATACAGCGTTCCGGGCTGGACGATAAAGAGGTGGATCAGGTGATCATGGGCAATGTGGCCGGTGTCGCCCCCAATGTGGCCCGGGTGGGGCTGCTGCTGGCCGGGCTGCCGGTAGAGACGCCCGGTTATTCGGTGGATCGGCAATGCGGCTCCGGGCTGCAGGCCGCGGTCAACGCCGCCTTTGAGATCGGCATGGGCCAGGCCGAGGTCATTGTGGCGGGCGGCGCGGAGTGCATGTCCAGAATCCCCTTTTACCTGCCCTTGTCGTCCCGCTATGAAGCCTACAGGATGGGGGATTTTCAGGTGCTGGACGGCTTTATGACCAAATCGGCCAATGCCCAGCCGCCTGATCAGTATCCCGGCTTGAACATGGGCATCACGGCGGAGAATGTGGCGAAAAAGTACGGCGTCAGCAGACGGGATCAGGATGATTTCGCCCTGGACAGCCAGCGCAAGGCCTGCGCCGCCATCGACGCCGGCAGCTTTGAGACGGAAATTTTCCCTTATGAGGTAAAGCGAAAAAAAGACAGCTTTGTCTTTGCTGTCGATGAGTTCCCCCGGCGGGATACGGCGGTGGAAAAGCTGTCCCGGCTGCGTCCCGCCTTTTTGGACGGCGGCACCGTCACGGCGGGCAATTCCTCCGGCATGAACGACGGCGCCGCCGCCTTGGTGATCGCGTCGGAAGATCGGGCGGCGGCCGACGGCAGCCGGCGGTTGGCCCGGATACTGGGCGCCGCGGTGGCGGGGGTGGATCCCGCCGTGATGGGCCTGGGACCCGTGCCGGCGATCCGCAAATTATTGTCCGCCCATGACCTTGCCTTGAAGGATATTGATTTGTTCGAGATCAATGAGGCTTTCGCCGCGCAGTCCCTGGGTGTGCTGAAAGAATTGGGCATGGCGCCGGGCCAGCCCCTTTATGATCGGGTCAATGTCAACGGCGGGGCTATAGCCTTGGGCCATCCCCTGGGCTGCAGCGGCGCCCGGATCTTGATCACCCTGATCCATGAATTGCGCGCGAGAAAGGGCCAATATGGCGTAGCCAGCCTGTGTATCGGCGGCGGGCAAGGGATCGCTGTTTTGGTTGAGAACTGCGGCTGAGCAATCTAATTTTTTTAAGGACGTGATAAACATGAGCGAGATCAGGCAGGTGCTGATTGTCGGCGCCGGCGCCATGGGGCAGGGCATCGGGCAGGTTTGCGCCCAGGCCGGCTTGACGGTGACCCTCAACGATATTGACCGGGGGCGGCTGGAAAACGCCCGGGCCAAGGTGGCCGGCAACCTGGAGCGGGCGGCGGCCAAAGGCCGTATGACCAAGGAAGAGGCGGTGGCCGCCCAGGGGCGGCTGCGGATCGCCGAGGATCTTTTGGCCGCCCGGGAAGCCGATCTGGTGATTGAGGCCATATCGGAAAAGCTGGAACACAAAATCGCCATTTTCACCGAGGTGGACAAGCTGGTCAAGGAAGACGCCCTGCTGGCCAGCAATACCTCATCCATATCCATTTCCGCCCTGGCCGCCGCCACCAGACGGCCGGAAAACTTTCTGGGTCTGCATTTTTTCAATCCGGCGCCGGTCATGAAGCTGCTGGAGATCGTCAGGGGCGAGGTTACCGCCCCGGCGACCATAGAGGCGGCCAAAGAATTTGGCCGACGGTTGGGCAAGGTGTGTATCGTCTCCAAGGACGCGGCGGGCTTTTTGGTCAACCGTATGCTGGATCCGATGCTCAATGAGGCGG
Source organism: Peptococcaceae bacterium (assembly GCA_031265035.1). Taxonomy (GTDB): domain Bacteria; phylum Bacillota; class Peptococcia; order DRI-13; family UBA5745; genus JAISDE01. The sequence goes on from JAISDE010000226.1 coordinate 5,175, forward strand.
CCTGCCTGCTGGACGAGGGCGTGGGCACGGCGGAGGATATCGACAACGCCATGAAATATGGCTGCAACCATCCCATGGGGCCGCTGGAGCTGATGGATATGGCGGGGATCGATATTGAGCTGGCGGTAATGGAGGTGCTTTACGCCGAGACCGGCGATCCCAAGTACCGGCCGGCCCCTATTCTGAAACGGATGGTGCGGGCGGGGCGTTTGGGCAAAAAAACCGGCCGGGGCTTTTATGATTATGCCTGACGCCCCATCAGACAGCCCGCGGGGTAGGGACTCGTCAAATAATAAAAGAAAGGGGGCGAGACGCGAAGCCATGGAAGAAAAAACGATCGCCGGGGCGGGCAAACCCGCCGAGGATAATGCCGAGGATAATATTACCTCCAAAAAGCTATTGAACCAGCTGATGAAGGAGCATTACAGCCAGGCCCGGACGGCGAAGGCCCAGGGCCGGACGGTGGTGTGGGCCACCTCGATTATTCCCCAGGAAATACTGGAGGCGATGGATCTGACGGTGGTTTACCCGGAAAACCACGCCGCCGCCGTCGGCGCCCGCAAGGACGCGCCGGGTTTTATCCGCCGGGCGGAGCAAAGCGGCTATTCCACCGATATTTGCTCCTACGCCCGGGTCAATCTGGCTTACGCCGAGCTGCCGCATTCCGAGGCGGAAAATATCCCGGCGCCGGATCTGATCTTTTGCGGCAGCAACATCTGCTGCACCGTAATCAAATGGTATGAGAATCTGGCGCGAAAATTCCGGATCCCGATGATTTTGATGGACGCTCCTTGCAGCACCGCCTATTACGTGGAACAGGAAAATGTTACCTATATCCGCCGGCAAATCGAGGATGCCATTCGCCAGCTGGAAACCGTCACCGGCCGGAAGATGGATCGGGAGCGGCTCCTGGAGGTCATGCGGATCTCCAATGAGAACGCCATGTGGTGGAAAAAGGCCACGGATTTGCTGGCCCACCGGCCGGCCCCCGCCTGTGGCTTTGATATGTTCAATTATATGGCGCCCATCGTCTGTCTGCGGGGCAAAAAAGAGGGCACCAGGCTTTTTCGGCTTTGGTATGACGAATTGCTGGCGAAAATTGGGCGGGGTGAGGGTCCCTGGCAGGATCAGCCGGAGCGATACCGGGTGCTTTGGGACGGCATCGCCTGCTGGCCTTACCTGTCGGACACTTACAAGATATTGAAGCGCTGCGGTATCAATGTCGTCACCTCCACTTACCCGGAGTCCTGGACCCTGCTTTATGAGCCGGGGGATCTGGACGGTATGGCCCGGGCCTACGGCAGCCTTTATGTGCTGCGCAGCCTGAATTACGCCGTGGATCGGTTGAGCAATCTGGCCAGCGATTTCGCCGTGGACGGGGCGATCTTCCATTCCAATCGCAGCTGCAAGGGCATGGATTTCAAGCAATACGAGATCGCCCGCCGGCTCCGGGATAAATACAGTATCCCCTCCGTCTTTTTTGACGGGGATCAGACGGATCCCAACGCGTTTTCCCTGGCCCAATACGAGACCAGGGTGCAGGCTTTGCTGGAGACTATGGAAAATCGGCGGGAGCAAAGCCGAAAGCAAAGCAGGGAGCAAAGCCGGAAGGGGGCAGGGACCAAATGAATTCTTTACTGGCGGAATTGACGGCGGCCGGCCGGCGGCCCAAGGAGACGGCCCTGCGCTCCCTGAGAGAGACAGGGAAAAAGGGCGTCGGCTGTTTTCCCATTTATGTGCCGGAAGAAATCATCCACGCCGCCGGCCTGCTGCCCATCGGCCTCTGGGGCGGCCAGACGGAGTTCAAGCAGGCGGACAAGTACCTGCAAAGCTTCTGCTGCTCCATTATGCGGGCTAATGTGGAATTGGGGATCAAAGGCGTTTATAAGGATTTGGCGGCTGTGATCATCACCGCTTACTGCGATACCCTGCGGGCGGTGCTGAACAATTGGCCGGCGGCGGTACCCGGCCTGAAAGCTATCCCCATGGTCTATCCCCAAAACCGTCTGGAGCCGGCGGCCCTGGAGTATATGCTGGAGAAATTCCGGACGCTGCAAAAAGAGCTGGAAAGCATCTCCGGGATCGAGGCGACGCCTGACCGCCTGGCGGACAGCCTGGCCCTTTACGAAAAATACCGGGCGGGTATGCGGGAGTTTACCCAATTGGCCCGCTCCCATCCCCTGACCGTCGACGTCCGTCTGCGGCATAATGTCGTCAAGGCCGCCTATTATATGGATAAGGCGGTGTACACCGAGAAGCTGCTGGCCCTGAATCAGTGGCTGGCATCTCTGCCGGAGGAAAAGGGCGGCATCCCGGTAATCGTTACCGGCCTTTTGGCGGAGCCGGAGAGTTTTTTGGCGCTTTTCGCGGAAAACGGCCTCTTTTTCGCCGGGGACGATCTGGCCCAGGAATCCCGGCAATTTCGGGTAGCGGCCCGGCCGGACGGCAGCCCGCTGGAGCGGATCGCCCGCCGTTTCCTGGATCTGCGGGGCTGTACCTTTTTTTGCGATCCCCTGAAAACCAGGGGCGAGCTGTTGATCCAAATGGCCAGGGACACCGGCGCCCAAGGTATCGTGGTCTGCATGTACAAGTTCTGTGATCCGGAGGAATTTGATTACCCGGTCTACAAAGAGGAGATTGAGGCGGCGGGCCTGCCGCTGCTCTATCTGGAGATCGAGCAGCGGATGGACGGGGTGGAGCAGCTGCGCACCCGGATCCAGAGCTTCGCCGAGACATTGCGGAGCTAAAGCGGCGGGCGACAGGCCCCGGGCGACAAGGCGGGCGGCGCGAGGCGAAGGGCGCATAGCGTATGGCGAGTACCGGGCGGCAAGGCAGCGGACGTATGGCTGCCGCGGGCGACAAGGCCCCGGGCGACAAGGCGGGCGGCGCGAGGTATTAAATATGTTTTTGGGCGTGGATATCGGCTCGTCGTCCTCCAAGGCGGCGCTGATCGACAAAAACGGCGGCCTGATCGGGAGCCAGGTCATCAACCAGGGCACCGGCACCGACGCCGCCAGGGATATAGCGGCGATCCTGCTGGCGGCGGCAGGCGTCAAGCGGCAGGAGATCCTTTATTCCGTGGTGACGGGCTACGGCCGCATGATTTACCGGGACGCCGACGCTCAGGTCACCGAGATCAGCTGTCACGGCCTGGGGGTGGCCCGTACCTTGCCGGCGGTTCGCACCATTATCGATATCGGCGGGCAAGACGCCAAGGTGATCCGCTTAGACGGTGAGGGCCGAGTGGTGAATTTCGGCATGAATGAGAAATGCGCCGCCGGCACGGGCCGGTTTCTGGAGGTTATGGCCAGGGTGCTGGGCCGCGAGATCACGGCCCTGTCCGCTTTGGCGGCCCAGTCCACCCGGCCGGTACAAATCAGCAGTGTCTGCACCGTATTCGCCGAGTCAGAGGTCATCTCACAGCTGGCGGCAGGCGCGGCGCCGGCGGATGTGGCCCGGGGCGCGCACCTTTCCGTGGCCGCCAGGGTAGCGGGCATGTGCGGCCGGACAGGGGTGGCGCCCCAGGTGGCGATGACCGGCGGCGTGGCCCTCAACCGGGATCTGGTGGACGCTATGGCGATCGAGCTGGGGGTGGGGATTCAGGTGCCGCCGGCGCCGCAGATCATGGGCGCGTTGGGAGCCGCTTATTACGCCCAGGCAAAATATGCCCGGCGGCCAGCCTGAGCGAGCGCCGGGCCGGACCCTGCGGCGGCTCGGCCCAACACCTCTGCCCCTTGCTACCCGATCCGCCCGAGCCCCGCTCCCGCCGCGCCCCGGCACGGCGCCTGCCAGCGGCCCCAAGTATGCCGGCCGCGATAATTGAGAAAGGAAATGCCTGATGCGAGAATGGGAAAAAATTTATCAGGAAAGGCTGATGAGCGCCGACCAGGCGCTGAAAATGGTTAAATCTGGGCAGCGGCTGCTGACCGGTCACAATTCCTCCGAGCCCAAGGTTTTGCTGGACGCCCTCTGCCGGCGGGCGGGGGAACTTAAAAACGTATCTTTGTGGCAGGGCCTGAACATCAGCGAGGGGGAATACGCCAAGCCGGAATACGCGGGCCATATCTATGTGGACAGCATTTTTCTCGGCCCCTCCACCAGGGACGCCATCAACGAGCAGCGGGGCCAATTCACGCCGATGCACCTTTCCCTCATCGATCGCTGCCTGCGGGAAGGCCAGGTCAAGCTGGACGGGTTCCTGACCACGGTGACGCCGCCGAACGAGGAAGGGTTTTGCAATTTCGGGGTCAGCGGCGACTACGCCATCCATTCCCCGGATTATTGCGACTATATCATCGCCGCCGTCAATCCCCACATGCCCTGGACCTGCAGCGAGGGCCAGCTGAATCAGATCCCCGTCGCCCGGGTCGCCGCTTTTGTGGAGACAGATCTACCCATCCCGACCATTGGCAAGATCGACGACAATGACCCGATTACCGAGCAGATCGGCAAAAACATCGCCGGCCTGATCGAGGACGGCTCTACCTTGCAGATGGGGCAGGGCAAGGTGCCCAACGCCATTCTGCGCTTTCTCGGCGGCAAAAAGGATTTAGGCATTCATACCGAGGTTTTTTCCGACAATCTGCTGCCCCTGATCGAGCAAGGCGTGATCACCGGCGCCAAAAAGCGCATCGACGTCGGCAAGATCGTGACCACTTTCATCCAGGGCACGAAAGCTCTTTACCGCTACGCGGATCACAACGAGCTGATCAAGGTCATGCCGGGCTGCTACACCAACTCGCCCGGTATTATCGCCCAAAATGACCGGGTGGTGGCGATCAACGCCGCCCTGGAAATCGATATGATGGGACAGGTGGCGGCGGAGTCCATCGGGCCAAGGCAGATCAGCGGCATTGGCGGGCAGCTGGATTTCCTGCGGGGGGCCGCTTATTCCAAAGGCGGCAAGCCCATCCTGGCGCTGCCGTCTACCGCCCAAAATGGCAAGGTTTCCCGTATTGTCGCCACCTTGACCCCCGGCGCGCCGATCACCACGCCCCGAGCCGATATATTTTGGGTGGTGACAGAATACGGCGCCGTCAACTTGTTCGGGAAATCCATTCAGGAGCGGGCCAAAGCGCTGCTCAACCTCGCCCATCCCGATTTTCGGGCGGAGCTGGCCAAGGATTTCGCGATCTATCTGCGCTCCATGGGGCGTCGATAACGGTCTGACTGATAACTATGCTGACGATAACTATGCGGATAATACAAATGATGATGATGATAATTACGCGGATAATACAAGGAGGTTGGAGTATGAAACGGTTTTTGGGTATGTTTTTGGGTATTTTATTGTCCCTGCTTTTGGTATTTTCCCTGGCCGCCTGCGGCGGCGGGTCCGGCGGTGGGACTGGCGGCGGTGAGCCGACGGGAAGCGGCGACCCGGCGCCTGGCGGCGGCGAGACCGGTGAGGCTGGTGAGACCGGTGGGACTGGCGGCGGGAGCGGCGGGAGCGGCGGCAGCGGCGAGGCCGGCGGGATCGCCGACGGCAAGGTGTTCACCATCAAATATGGCGGCACCGTGCCCGACAGCCATCAATTTACCCAGGGCATTTATTTGTTTAAGGAATTGGTGGAGGAAAAATCCGGCGGCCGGATACGGGTATCGATATTCCCCAACAACCAAATTGGCGGACCCAGGGATCTGGCGGAAGGGGTGCAGATGAACAGCATCCAGATGTGCGACAACTCCCCGGCGGCGATCAGCGGCTTTACCGACGCGCTGATGCCCCTGACCATGCCCTTCCTTTTCCCCAGCCGGGAAATCGCTTACCAGTTTATCGACGGCCCTTACGGACTGGAGATCACCGAGCGGGTAGCGGCCCAAACCGGGATCCGGATCGCCGGCTGGGGTGAGAACGGTATCCGCCAGCTGACCAATAGCAAACGGGCGATCAAGACCCCCGAGGACATGGCGGGCCTGAAAATCCGGGTCATGGAAAGCCCGGTATTTATCAAAATTTTTGAGGCCCTGGGCGCCAGTCCCACGCCTATGTCCCTGGCGGAATTGTTTACCGCCTTGCAGCAGAAAACCGTGGATGGGCAGGATAATCCTTATTCCGTCACCGCCAGCAACAAGTTTTATGAGGTGCAGTCCTATATGACCGATTTATCCCACACCTTTGATTATGGCGTGTACATGGTCAGCGAGGAATTTTATCAGTCCCTGCCGGAGGACTTGCGGCTGAT
>JAISDE010000232.1 GCA_031265035.1 Peptococcaceae bacterium
CGATAACGGCCTGATACCTTGCAGCTTGCCGTAAAGATAATCAAGTTCTTCAAACATGGCAGGTTCACCTCGCTTTCAAAATAGAGCCCCCACTAAAAATTCTTTTGAAAAATTTTTAGTGGGGCTTGACATACAGGTGGTGGAGATGAGGGGAGTCGAACCCCTGTCCGAAAGAGCAGCCCCGGAAGCTTCTACGAGCGTAGTTTATGATTTAAGTTTGCTTCCCCGCCTCCCATAAACAGGATGTGGGTTCGCTATTTCCGTTAATTTTCCCCAAACCTACGGAAAGCTCAGCCTGGAGTAGCCCGCTAATCGTCTCCCTATCCCTCACCGCGGGCGCAGAGGAAAGGGAGTCAGCCGCAATTACGCGGCGAAAGCGTAGTTATTGTTCGCAATTAAGCATTTGCGCCTTTTTAACGGGCTGGCGCCAACCCGGCTCGCTTCTTCCGTCACCGCTTCCCCCGTCGAAACCGGTACATCCCCCTATCATGTTTGGGCGAATTCCTTCGCCTCGCTCAACGCCGATCCCGAAAAGCCCGCTCCACCTCTCGCCTGGCGTCCTTGGCGGCGGCGGCGTCCCTCTTGTCGTAAAGCTTTTTCCCTTTGCAAAGGGCCAGCTCTACCTTTACCTTGCCGCGAGAGAAATAAAATTTCAGCGGCACCAGGGTCAGCCCTTCTTGCTTTACCTGCCCGTACAATCGCAGGATCTCCCGCTTGTGCATCAGCAATTTGCGCCTACGCAAGGGATCCGGATTGTACCGGTTGCCCTGCTCGTAAGGGCTGATATGGGCGCTTTCCAGATACAACTCGCCGCCGGTCACCTGAGCGTAACTTTCTTTCAGATTGACCCGACCGGCCCGCAAAGATTTTACCTCGGTGCCTGTCAGGGCGATCCCCGTCTCGTAGGTATCCAAAACAAAGTAGTCGTGACGGGCCTTGCGGTTTTCGGCGATGACTTTGATACCGCGCTCCGCCATCCCGAATCCCACCTTTCCTTTTTCGGCGGCGACACCGGAAACCCGGCTCTCAACTAGTATTATAACAGCTTTTATCGGGATTGCAACGCAAACCTTTTCAGCCGCAAACCTTTTCAGGTGTGTCTAATTGCGGGTGTGTCTAATCCGCGGCCTGGCCGATCAGCCCCAGGCTGGACAAATATTCCTCCGCCACTGTCTCCAGCGGGCGATTATCCACATCTATGGCATAGGTCAAATCCGTCATTATCTCGTCGGTAAAGATCCCGCCCAGCATATTCAGCACATTTTCCAAATCCGGCGCCGCGCCCCGCAGACGATCAAACAAATCCGCCCGCGCCAGCAGCGCCCCATTGTATTCCGGAAAAAAGGCCCGATCGTCCGTCAGGATTTTCAGCTGGTATTTTTTATTCAGCCCATCGGTGGAGTAAGCGCAGGTAACGTCGATATTGCCGCTTTCTACGGCGGTATACTTGAGGCTGATGTCGATCTGCCGGGCGTCCTTAAAATTCAGGCCATAAAACCGGACGAGGGGATTATACTTGGCGCTGCCTTCCTCGGTAAAGAAATCGTGCTCGGCCCCAAAAACCAGCTGATCCGCCACCGGAATCAAATCGCTGACTGTGTTCAGCTGGTATTGATCGGCGATCTGCTGGGGTACCGCGATCGCGTAGGTATTGTTGATACCCAGCTTGTCCAGTAGCCGGACGCGGCCTTTTTCCTCCGCCTTCGCCGCCTCGCTGTTGACAAAATCATAAAGGCTTACGCCAGCCGGCACATCCGCCGGATCCAGATGCAGGAAGGTGGTCAGCAAGGTGCCGTCGTAGCTGTTCATCAAATCGGCGGTGCCTTTTACCACCTCATTGTAGGAATTTACCGGCGCCATTTCTTCCCTGATCTCCACCTTGGCGTCGGTGTGTTCCTCCACCAGCAGCTTGACCATATAATGAATCAGCTTCATCTCGGAATACTGCCCGTCATAGATGACGATAACGGCCTCGTCGCCGCCACCCCCGCCGCCGCAGGCGGCCAGGGAAAGCGACAAAACCGCCGCCAGCAGCAACGCCAGCGCCCTATTCAGTCTATTCAGTATCAGGCCTTTCCCGCCTCCCAGTTTTTTCGCGCCTCGCGGGCTTTTTCCGCCCCTCACATTTTTGATCTCTCCCATTTTTACGCGCCTCCTCTCCTGTTTTTTCGTCTCCGTACCGCTCCAACCCAAGTCTCTCACCGCGCTTTCGCCGGCTACCCACCAGTCTCTCACCGGCTTCTCACCGGTCAACGGGGCGCGAACCGCCGGCGCAGCTTGCGCTCCAGCAAGGCCATTATACCGTCGCAGCCGATAGCCATCGCTACCAAAACCAAGGTGCCGGATAAAATCATACTCATATTGGCTATACGAATCCCCCGATAAATCACGCTGCCCAAACCGCCGCCGCCCACAAAAGCGGCGAAGACGGCCGTGCCCACCGCTGTCACGGCGGCAATACGGATGCCGGCGAAAATCAGCGGAAAGGCGATGGGCATCTCCACCCTGGCCAGGCGATAGAGCCGGGTCATGCCCATACCCTGGGCCACCTCCTTGATGGCCGGATCCACATCGCTCAAGCCCACATAGGTGTTTTGCACCACCGGCAACAGAGAGTACAGCAACAGGCCAATCACCACCGTCGGCTTGCCGGCCCCCAAAAATACCATGATCATCCCCAATAAAGCCAGGGCCGGCACCGTCTGCAAGAGTTCCGCCAGCCAGAGGATCGGCCGGCGGGCCCGCTCATAAAAATAAGCCAGCACCCCCAAAGGCACCCCCAGCAGGATCGTCAGGGCCAAGGCCGCTCCCACCATAGCGAAATGCTCCAGAATCATTCGCGCGGTCATTGGGCATCCCTCCTCAACTGCTTGGGGATCAGCGCCCGCCGCAGCAAGTCAATGAGCAGGCTAAATAAAAGAGCCATCATCGCCGCCGGCAGCGCCCCGGCCAGAATCAGCGCGTTATTGTTGCTGCTGACACCGGCGTAGATCAATTCCCCCAAACCGCCCAGGCCGATCATCGCCGCCAGCACGGCCCAGCTGACCGTGTAAATCGTGGAGATCCGCAGCCCGCTGATGATGGACGGCAGGGCCAGGGGAACCTCCACCCGGGCCAGGATCTGCAGCTCGGACATCCCGCAGCCCCTGGCCGCTTCTTTATAACGTTCCTCCACACCGGTAATACCCACAAAGGTATTTTTCAATATGGGAAAAATGGCGTAGATCGTCAAAGCGATCACCACGGTGACAGGCACCATGCCCAGATATAAAAATAAAACGCCGATAAACACGATGCCGGGCACAGTCTGCAACACGGAAATCACCGGCAGGATCAGGCCCGCCTGGCGGGGCATCCGGGAAAGCAGGATGCCCAATAAAAAGGCGATGACAAAAGCGATCCCCACGGAGACCACCACATATAAAAAATGGGTGCCTATAGCCGCCGTCAACCGCCGGCCGTAAAGAGAGAGGAAGTAACTCATGACGTCTCCCCCCAAACCGCGTCCGCCAGGGATTTAGCCACGCTAGTCTTCGTCACGATCCCCGCTATGGTCTGATCGTGGTTTAGCACCACCACATAACTCTCGTTGCTGCTCAGTAATTTGGCGAAACACTCCTGCGCGTCCTCATCCGCGTAAGACATCGGATTATCCCGGCTCACCAGAGGCTCTATCGTTTTCAGGTCTCTGCCCAGTCGGCGGATATCGGCGATAGAGACAATCCCGGCGTAGGTATCGTCCAGATTTTTCACCAACAGCGTATCTACCTTGCGGCGGGCCATAAGCTCCACCGCCTCCCGAATGCCCCGGTTTTTGTAAGTGACGGATACGTTGGTCCGGATAAAATCCGAGGCCGTCTGGGGCAGCGCCTCATTTTCCCGGGCCCGTTTGCCCATAAAGCTACGGATCAGATCGTCCGCCGGGTTTTCCAGCATTTCCTCCGGCGCGGCGACTTGCACCACCTTGCCCTGATTCATGAAAACGATTTTATCCGCCAGATTCAGGGCCTCGTCCATATCGTGGGTCACAAAGACAATAGTTTTGTTCAGCTTTTTCTGGAGCCGGCTGATTTCCTCCTGCAAAATAGCCCTGGTCATAGGATCCAGCGCCCCAAAAGGCTCGTCCATCAGCACGATCGGCGGCGAGGCGGCCAGCGCCCGCAGCACGCCGATTCTCTGTTGCTGCCCGCCGGACATCTCCGAAGGGTATTTCCGCGCGTATTCCTCATAGGGCATATTGACCAACTCCAGCAGCTCCCGGACAATTTGCCCGCTCTTTTCCTTGCTGTATTTCAAAAGCCGCGGCACCACGGCGATATTTTCCTCCACCGTCATATTGGGAAAAAGCCCGATTTGCTGAATAACATAGCCGATGGAGCGCCGCAGCTTGACCTTGTCGGTTTGTGAGATATCCTTGCCGTCAATGTAAACCTTGCCTTTGTCCGGCTCAATCAAGCGATTGATTGTTTTTAATGTGGTAGTCTTGCCGCAGCCGCTAGGCCCGATGAATACCGTAAATTCCCCTGTCCCAATATCCAGATGTAAATCGTCCAGTACTAGGGTATCGCCATAGCTTTTGCTGACATGCTCAAAACGTATCATGGGCCGCCTCCTTTGCCTGATTATTTTTTTGCCGGCTGTCTCATCATTCTCCTTTCCGCCCGTTCCCGTCAGGTTAAATTTTCGTGCTAATATAATAGTATAAAGAAAAAGGGGCGATCTGTCAAATCCGCCCCGCCTCGCGGGTGTAGATACAAAAATAATGTATTTACAATTCTGTTTAGATCGTGTATACTGATCCTGTACTTAGCGGGAGAGGGGGACACGATCCAATGCCTGAATCGAATGAACAGCCAGCGGA
>JAISDE010000237.1 GCA_031265035.1 Peptococcaceae bacterium
CCGTTCGAATCCCTGATTGTTGTGGCCAAAAAAATCCATCCCGTATTCTGGGATGGATGGATTTTTTGGCACGCCAGGAGGGATTCGAACCCCCGACTCACGCCTTAGAAGGGCGTTACTCTATCCTGCTGAGTTACTGGCGCGCGCTGGATATGATGCCGGCGCTCCGAACATCCCCATCATACTATCAATCAACCGGCGCTTTTGTCAAGACGCGAATACCTTCCACAAAATGTTTTTCATTTCCCGCAGGGCCTTGCCCCGGTGGCTGATAGCGTTTTTTTCCTCCGGCGTCAGCTCCGCCGCGGTACAGCCTTTTTCCGGCAACACAAATATAGGATCGTAGCCAAAACCGCCATCGCCTACTGGCGCGAGACCAATCCGGCCCTCGCAAACGCCGCTGGTGGTATATTCCCTGCCATCCGGCAATACCAGCGCCATGACCGTCCGAAATTTGGCCGTCCGTTTTTCCGCCGGCACACCGGCCAAATTACGCAGCAACAACTGATTACATGCCGCCGCGTCTCGCGCGCCGGCGTAACGGGCGGTAAAAATCCCCGGCGCGCCCAGCAGATAATCCACTTCCAGCCCGGAATCATCCGCCAGCGCCGGCCAACCGGTGAATCTCGCCGCGCCTCTGGCCTTCAGCAAAGCGTTTTCCGCGAAGGTATTTCCGGTCTCCGCCATCGCCGTCTCCAGACGGGCGTAACGCCGCCGGATCTCCGCCGCCGCTTCCTCACCCGACTCGCCAAGCGGCGGCAAACCGCCCAGCGTTTCCTCGCGCCAAAGCGCCGCCAGATCCCCCAGGCAAAATATCTCTATCGCCATTCCGTCCAATATCTGAGCGATCTCTTTCGCTTTCCCGGCGTTGCCGGTGGCGGCCAGCAGCCTTTTTCCCCTAAGCATAACAAATCATCCCATTCCGGCAACCTGAATCAGCGCCGCGTCAGTTCATGAGCTACGTCAAATAAAATCCTCGCCCAGCAACGCCTTTTGATATCGCACCAACGAGGCGACGCCCTCCTGCGCCAGATCCAGAAATTCCCCCAATTCCTTTCGGCTAAAGGCCGTCTTTTCTGCCGTGCCCTGAATTTCCACCAGATCGCCGGCGCCGGTCATGACCACATTCATATCCACCTCAGCCTGGCTGTCCTCGTCGTAAACCAAATCCAGGCACAGCCCAGCGCCAGCCACCTTGCCCACGCTCACAGCCGCCAGCCAATCCTTGAGGGGCAGCGTCGACAGCAAGCCCTCCCGTTGCAGCTTTCGCAAGGCCAGGGCCAAGGCCGCGAACGCTCCTGTTATCGCCGCCGTCCGGGTACCGCCGTCGGCTTGCAACACATCGCAATCCAGCACGATTGTCCGCTCTCCCAGCGCCTTCAAATCAGTCACCGCCCGCAGCGAGCGCCCGATCAAGCGCTGGATTTCGCTGGTGCGGCCGGAAGGCCGGCCGGCGTTGGCTTCCCTGGCACTGCGGGTTTGGGTAGCCCGGGGCAGCATCCCATACTCGGCGGTGACCCAGCCCTGCCCCACTCCTTTCAAAAAAGCCGGCACCCGTTCCTCGGCGGAGGCATTGCAAAGCACCTTGGTATTGCCCACCTCGATCAACACAGAGCCTTCCGCCCAGCGGGAAAAGCCTTTTGTCAGGCTGACTGAACGCAGCTGACGATTATCCCTGCCATCAAATCTGATCAAAACTCACCCTCCTCATTCCCTTATTCCCCTAATTTTCCTTATTTTCCTTTTTTAGCGTATTTCTCCATCGCCCGTCGGCTTTTCGGCATAATACCGCCATGGTATTTCTTCGCGTCGGTAATGATCATGAAATGACCCTTGTCCCAATCGTCCACCGCTTTGGACAGCCGCGGCACCTCTTTACGGCTTACCAGCACCTGCAAAATAAATTGCGGCCCCGTATGCCCCTGCCCTTCCAGCACTGTCACGCCGTAGCCGATTTCCCGCAAGCGCGCCGCCAACCCCAAGGGCTCCTTCATGGTAATTACCTGAACCATCTGGACGCCGATAGCCAGCAGTTCCTCCACCACACCCCCAATATAATTGCCGGAGGAAAAACCCAGGGCATAGGCCAGCAGATTGCCCAGATTATTCAGATTGTCAAAAATAATGTTGAGCGCCGTCACATAAATAATCACCTCGAAAAACCCGATGCAGGCCGCTTTCAGCCGCTCCCCCCGCACCATCAGGATCATTCTGGTCGTTTGCAAAGTAACATCCATAATTCGCGCCAAAAAAATAAAAAGATAGCCCAATATCGGATATTGTGTAAAAATAGCCATCCGGCTCCCTCCCTCTCAGTCGTCCCCACCGCTCTGTTTTACCTTATACAATAAAAGGCGGGGGCCGCGAAGCCCCCCTTTTTCTATTGTACCTTTAGCCCCGGCCTTTGTCAAGCGCCCCGATTTGGCCCCGATTTGGCCGGCAGCGCCCCCGATTTGGCCCGATTTGGCCGATTTAGCCACCGATTTGACCCCGCTCCTTGTAATACGCCAGCAGCAAATCCACCATGCGCCCATAGCTGCGCATACCCTCCCGCTGGCCGTTGGCTTTCAAAAAATAATCATTGGCCCGCTGATAAATTTCCGATGTTTTACCTCGGAAGCGCCGCCAATAATCGGCGCTGTAAGCGAAATCCCGCCGGAGGCCCGCCGGCAAAGCCCCGTACGCCGCCGCGTATTCCTCGGCGGTCAGCTGCCGGGACAGGGCGTTCAGCACATAACTCAACGCGTGATAACGCGCGCTGTAGCGAAAATCCGGGCTGTCCGACCGCAGGCAGGCCAGATAAGCGATAAAATTGGCCTCCTCCTCCCTGGCGAAACCGGATACATGCGCTAACTCATGGCAAAGGGTAAAAGGTATGTCCTGATCCGGCATATCCCGATTATAATTCGCCTCCATAGTAAAGGAAGAAAACAGGCCCGCCAGCTGCAAGCGGGACATCAACCGGGAGAAAAATACCGGCTTGGCGTTGGGATAATCCTTGATCAAACCCGGATAGTCCCCGCTCAACGCCGTCATGCTCCCGCCGGCCTCCCGGATCAGCGGCCGGGCCGCTGTCAGCGCCGGGAGAGACAAGGCCCGCGACGCCGCCGACTGGCCCTGACTGAGCCGAAAACCGCCAGTCTCATCACTGTCCGTTTCCGACCGCAAGATCTCAGCCTCAGCGGTCAGCAACTGATACAGCTGCCATAATTCCTCCGGGCTGTACTCCCCGACATCAAAACCCGCCTGTCGGGCAAAGGTATCCCGGTGGTAATTGATGCCGCAATTCAAAACCAGCAATAAAAATACAACTCCCGCCCCGCAAAACAACCGGGGCAACAGCCGGGAAAGTATCTTTTTCCAGCCGATTGACGGCCGGGCCGCCCATCGCCGTCGCCTCAAAAGCCCCACCAGCGCGATCAGGAGGCGGGTCAACAGGAAAACAAGGCCGCCCAGAGCCGCCAACAAAACCGCCAACAGGCAGAATTCCAGCAGGGAAAAAGGCAGCGGCGAAAATAGCCGCCCCAAAGTATAAGGGAACACCGGAAAAATATGCCGGGCATACCACTCGCCAAAGCCTGGTATATAACAGGCCAGCAGCAACAAAACAACCCCCAGCAGCGACGCCGCGCCACCGCTCAGCCAATACCAATATATCCGTTTTCCCGCTTTTTCCCGCCTCATTGCCTCGCCTGTTTTTTTATTAAGTCCCTTTTTGTTAAAACCCTTTTTATTTTGTTAAGTCCCTTTTTGTTAAGGCCCTTTTTATGTAAGATCCCCAGTACTAAAGGCTGTCGCTTACCAGCAGCGTCGTCGCGTTATTGAGGATCTGGGAGCTATATAAAAATAAAACATCCGCGCCCGGCGCGAAATCCACATACAAAGGCAGCGCCCGGCTATCCAAATACCGGAGATCAATTAAAGTCACCCGCGCGTATGACAGCGCCAGCAGCGGCGCCAGGCTGGAGCCGAAAGAATCCCGAAAGAGGTAAAGCTGACGCTGGTTGGCGGCGGCCGGGTTTTCTATCACAATCAAAGGCTGGGGGCCGCGCAAAAATAAATCGTAAGGATCCCTGCCCGCGAACCCGGCCAAATCATAGACCGGCCCCGCCGTAAATTGCCCAGAGCCTGGCTCCAGATAGCTGACTCGCAGCTCCTCCAGCGCCGCTCCGTCCCAATAAGTCATCTCGTCAGGCGGCAGCGGCAAAGCCAGCTGCCCCGCGTATACGCCCGAAAACTCGCCCGGCCGCCTAAGCGCGAGATCCGTTAAAGGCTCCGACGGCAAGGCCGGGGTAAAATCCATCGCCTGGCCCAACGCCGCCAAAACGCCGGCCAGCCGGGACTGATCCCAATGCAGGTCTGTCCGGTAAAAATCCGCCGCCGCCAACGCCTCTGTCAGGCGAATATAAGTAAGCCCCCGCAAAGGCTCAGCCAAAATCCGCTCCGCCTCGCCGGCGTCAAAGCCTGGCAGCTGGCGCCCGGCGTAAATGCTCTTGTCCGGCACAAAAGAATAATAAAGCTTTTGCCCTGTCAAACTCGCCGCCATCCTAGCGATTTTCGCCGCCGCCAACGCCGCCGAGCTCTCATCGATTTTCTCAAACTTGCCGGCGCCGGAAGCCCCATAGTACAAACCGTTTTTATCCGTTTGCCGAAAGATCCGAAATACGGTCAACGCCCGCGCCTCTCGCAGGCCATCCCGAAAAGCGAAGCTGTCGGCCGCGTAACTCTCAAAATCCCCCATAAAGCGGGCCGAGAATACCGCCGAGGCCGAAAAAGCCGGAAAGGTCGCCAGGGGCCGGCGCTCACTAAGGGAAATCTCCGGCGGTACGATGAGCCGGTTCAATATGAAACAGGCCCCCAGCCCTATTATAAATACCGCCGCCGTTAATAC